>DATGHN010000389.1:0-3823 GCA_035308005.1 Solirubrobacteraceae bacterium | reverse complement strand
AGCGGTTGATGCCGCGCACCGGCGTGCGCTGAACCATGCCGCCCGCGCTGACGAAAACAAGCTCCTCATGCTCGCGGACCACCAGCGCGCCCGCGAGGGCGCCCTTGTTCTCCGTCAGCGTGATCGTCTTGACGCCCATCGTGCCGCGTCCCTTGCGGGGGTAGTCGCTGAGCGCGGTGCGCTTGCCGTACCCGTTCTCGGTCACGACGAGCAGCTCCTGGTCGTCGCGGGCGACGTCCATTGCGAGGACGCGGTTGCCCTTCTGGGCGACGTTCATGCCCTTGATGCCGCCGGTCGCGCGGCCCATCGATCGGACCTGCGATTCGTGGAAGCGCGCGGCCTGGCCCGAGCGAGACACCATCAGGATGTCGTCGTCGCCGGTCGTCCGCCGCACCGCGACGAGCTCGTCGTCGTCGCGGATCCCGATCGCGATGATGCCGTCCGCGTTGATCGGCGTGTTGTAGGCGCCGAACTCGGTCTTCTTGATGATCCCGTTGCGCGACGCGAAGACGAGGAAGCGGCCCTCGGCGTAGTCGCGCGTCGAGAGAACCGACTGGACGCGCTCGCCCTCGCGCAGCGGCAGGATGTTGACCAGCGCGCGGCCGCGCGCGGTGCGCGACGCTTCGGGCAGCTCGTAGACCTTCGAGCGGTAGACCTTGCCGCGGTTTGTGAAGAACAGCAGGTAGTCGTGTGTCGAGCAGATGAAGAGGTGCTCGATGAAGTCGCCGTCCTTCATGTCCATACCGCTGACGCCGCGGCCGCCGCGGTGCTGCTGGCGGTAGGTGTCGAGCGGCAGCGACTTGATGTAGCCCGAATGCGTCATCGCGATGACCATCTGCTGGTCGGCGATCAGGTCCTCGATGTCGATCTCGCCCTCGGCGGGCGCGATCTCGGTGCGCCGCTCGTCGCCGAAGCGCTCGCGGATCTCGAGCAGCTCCTCCTTGATCAGCGACAGGACGCGCATCTCATCGCCGAGGATCGTCCGAAGCTCCGCGATCCGCTCCATGACGTCGGCGTGCTCCTGCTTGATCTGGTCGGATTCGAGCGCCGTCAGCTGCGACAGGCGCAGGTCGAGGATCGCCTGGGCCTGGATGACCGTCAGGCCGAAGCGCTCGATCAGCTGCTCGCGCGCGGACTCGCGGTCGCGCGAGGCGCGGATCAGCTCGATCACGGCGTCGAGGTTCTCGAGCGCGATCAGCAGGCCCTCGAGGATGTGCGCGCGCGCCTCGCGCTGGGAGAGCTCGTGCTTGGTGCGGCGCACGATCACGTCGCGCTGGTGCTCGACGTAGTGGTGGATGACCTGGCGCAGCGAAAGCGTGCGCGGGACGCCGCCGACGAGGGCGACCATGTTGACCCCGAAGGTCGTCTGCATCGGGGTGTGCTTGAAGAGCTTGTTGAGAACGACCTTCGGGATGACGTCGCGCTTCAGCTCGATCACCAGGCGCATGCCGCGCTTGTCGGACTCGTCGCGGAGGTCTGAGATCTCGGTGATCTTCTTGTCCTCGACGAGCTCCTTGATCTTGATCATCAGCCCGTTGTCGCCGCCCTTTTTGACCTGGTAGGGCAGCTCGGTGACGACGATCGCCTCCTTGCCGTGGCTGAGCGGCTCGGTGTGCGCGCGGGCCTGGACGCGGACGCGCCCGCGACCGGTCTCGTAGGCGTCGCGGATGCCCGCGGTGCCGAGGATGATCCCGCCGGTCGGGAAGTCCGGGCCGCGGACGTGCTTGGCGAGCTCCTCGGCGCTGATCTGCGGGTTCTCGAGAAACGCGACGGTGGCGTCGATCACCTCGCGCAGGTTGTGCGGCGGGATGTTGGTTGCCATCCCCACCGCGATGCCCGCGGAGCCGTTGACGAGCAGGTTCGGGAAGCGCGCCGGCAGGACGAGCGGCTCCTGATGCTGGCCGTCGTAGTTGGGCCCGAAGTCGACGGTGTCCATGTCGAGATCGCGCAGCATCTCCATCGCCAGGCGGTCAAGGCGCGCCTCCGTGTAGCGCATCGCGGCGGCCGGGTCGTCGTCGACGGAGCCGAAGTTGCCCTGACCGTCGACGAGCGTGTAGCGCATCGAGAAATCCTGGGCGAGGCGGACGAGGGTGTCGTAGATGGCGCTGTCGCCGTGCGGGTGGTACTTGCCCATGACCTCGCCGACGATCCGCGAGGACTTCGCGCGGGGGCGCGTCGGCCCCAGGCCGAGCTCGTTCATGGCGTGAAGCACGCGGCGGTGGACCGGCTTCAGCCCGTCGCGCACGTCGGGCAGGGCGCGCGAAACGATGACCGACATCGCGTAGTCGAGGAACGCCGTGCGCATCTCGTCCTCGAGCGCCCGCGGCTCGATATTGCCGCCGGACAGGATCTCACCCGCCATCGCGCATCACCTCCCTCCGCCTAGACATCGAGGTTCGCGACGGCCGTCGCGTTGGCCTCGATGAAGACGCGCCGCGGCTCGACCTGGTCGCCCATCAGCATCGAGAAGACGCGGTCGGCCTCGACGGCATCGTTGACGTTGACCTGGGCGAGCGTCCGCGAGCCCGGGTCCATCGTCGTCTCGGCGAGCTGATCGGCGTCCATCTCCCCCAGTCCCTTGAAGCGCTGCACAGGGACGCCCCTCTGGGAGATCGAAAGCACGGCGGCGCGGAGTTCGTCGAAGCTGAGTGCGAGCTCCTGGGTGTCACCGAGGGCGACGTTGAAGGGCGGGCGCCCGGCGAACTCGGCCAGCCGCGCGTGGGCCGCCACAAGGCCGCGGTAGTCGCTTGAGTCAAAGAGCGCGCGGCGCAGGCGTTGCGTGCGCGTGAAGCCGGTCCGCGTCTCGGTGACGCGCACGTTCAACTCCTCGTCGTCCGAGGAGATCAGCTCGGCGACGTGAGTCGAATCACCGTTCGCCGACTTCGCCGCCTTCTGCAGCAGCGCCGCCACCTCATCGACGCTCTGGGCGCCGGCGTCGAGGATCGCCGCCTGGGTGACGAAGCGGACGACATCGGCGCCATGCACGGAGCGCAGCGAGGTCGACAGGCTCTCGTACTGGCGCACGTCGCGGACCAGCTTCTGCCAGCGCGCCTCGGTCAGCTTGAGCGCCGTGCCGTCGTGATCGGTGATCTCGAAGCGCTCGAGCTTGTCGTAGACGAGGATCTCCTCGAGCTCCGACTCCTTCTCGATGTAGCGCTCGCGCCGACCCTGCTTGAGCTTGTAGAGCGGCGGCTTGGCTATGTAGACGTAGCCGGCCTCGATCAGGTCGGGCATCTCGCGGAACAGGAGCGTGAGGATCAGCGTGCGGATGTGGGCGCCGTCGACATCGGCGTCGCACATCAGGATGATCTTGTGGTAGCGCGCGTTCTCGAGGTTGAACTCGTCGCGCACGCCCGTCCCGATTGCGGTGATCAGCGCCTGGATCTCGGTGTTCGCGAGAACCTTGTCGATCCGGCTCTTCTCGACGTTGAGGATCTTGCCGCGCAGCGGCAGCACGGCCTGTGTGTTGCGGTCGCGGCCCTGCTTCGCCGAGCCGCCGGCTGAGTCGCCCTCGACCACGAACAGCTCGGCGAGCGCGGGGTCCTTGACCGAGCAGTCGGCGAGCTTGCCCGGCAGGTGGGTGTTCTCGAGCGCCGACTTGCGCCGCGTCAGATCGCGCGCCTTGCGCGCGGCCGCGCGCGCATGGGCCGCGGACACGGCCTTGCGGATCACCGCACGGGCGTCCTGGGGGTTCTCCTCCAGGAACTCGGCCAGCCGCGCGTTGACGATCGAGTGGACGAAACCCTGCATCCCGGGGTTGCCCAGCTTGGTCTTCGTCTGGCCCTCGAACTGGGGGTCGGTCAGCTTCGCCGAGATCACGGCG
>DATGHN010000388.1:0-10551 GCA_035308005.1 Solirubrobacteraceae bacterium | reverse complement strand
CTGGATCGCTATGAGCTTCTCGCGCGGCAGCGACTGCGACGCCGGATCGCGGACGTCGTAGAAGGGGAGGGTCTCTGTGCCGGTCATTGCGCGCTCGCCGCGGGCTCGGCTTCGATGGCCGCGGCCGGCGCCGGCTCTGAGACCGGGAAGTGACAGGCCGCGTACTGGTCGGGGCCGAGCATGCGCAGCTGCGGCTCCTCGAGCGCGCAGCGCTCCTGCGCGCGCGGGCACCGCGTGCGAAAGCGGCAGCCGCTCGGAGGGTCGATCGGCGACGCGGGCTCGCCGTGCACCGTCGCCTCGAGCTCCGTCGGCGTGGCGCGCGGGTCCGGGCTCGGGATCGAGGCCAGCAGCGCGACGGTGTAGGGATGCTGCGGCTGGCGGTAGAGAGCGGTTGCGGGGCCGATCTCGCAGAGCTTTCCGAGGTACATCACGGCGACGCGGTCGGAGACGTGCTTGACGAGCGAGAGATCGTGGGCGATGAAGAGGTAGGAGAGCTTCAGCTCGCTTCGCAGCCGCTCGAAGAGGTTCAGCACCTGGGCTCGGATCAGGACGTCGAGTGAGGAGACGGCCTCGTCGCAGATGATCAGCGCCGGGTCGAGCGCCAGCGCACGAGCGATCGCGACGCGCTGGGCCTGACCGCCGGAGAGCTCGCGGGGCCGCCGGCGGGCGTGGCGGGCGGGATCGAGGCCGGCGAGCTCGAGGACCTCCTCGACGCGCTTGCGGCGCTGGTCGCGGTCGCCGATCTTGAAGGCGACGAGCGGCTCCTCGACGATCTGGCTGACGCGCCAGGTCGGGTCAAGCGACCCGAACGGATCCTGGAAGACCATCTGGATGTTGCGCCGCGCCTGGGCGAGCTGGCGGCCGCGCAGCTTGACGAGGCTCTGGCCGCGCAGCAGGACGTCGCCGGATTTGGGACGCGGCGACTGGAGGATCGCGCGCGCGAGCGTCGACTTTCCGGAGCCCGTCTCGCCGACGATCCCGAGCGTCTCACCGGCGTTCAGCTCGAACGAGACTCCCGAGAGCGCATGCACCGTCAGCTTTCGCGCGCCTGAGGAGTCGCGAACCGTGAACTCCTGGACGAGGTCGCGCACCTCGAGCAGAGGGGGCTCGGTCGCGGCGCTCACGCGAGGCCGTCCTGCGCCCCGAGCGGGTGCCAGCAGGCCCAGGCGTGATCGGGCTCCTGTTCGCTGAAGGGCGGCTCGGTTTCGCGGCACTCCTCGCTGGCGCGCGGGCAGCGCGGCGCGAACGGGCAGCCGGGAGGCAGCGCCGCGAGGCTCGGCGCCTGTCCGGCGACGACGTTCAGCACCATGTGCGGCGGGTCTGAGAGGCGCGGGATCGAGTCGATCAGCGCCTTCGTGTACGGCATCCGAACGTCCTCGAAGAGCGTGCGCGTCGGGGCGCGCTCGACGGCCCGCCCGGCGTACATCACGAGCACCTCGTCGGCGAACGTCGCGGCGAGCCCAAGGTCGTGGCTGATCATGATCAGCGTCATCCCGAGCCGGCGCTGGATGTCGCGCAGCAGCTCCATGATCTGCGCCTGCGTCGTCACGTCGAGCGCGGTCGTCGCCTCGTCGGCGATCAATAGCTTCGGCTCGCCGGCGATCGCGATCGCGATCATCACCCGCTGGCGCATCCCGCCCGAGAGCTGGTGGGGGTACTGGTCGAAGCGCTCGGCCGCGGCCGGCAGGCGCACGAGGCGCATCAGCTCGAGCGCGCGCGCACGCGCCGGCGCGCGCGCTGTGTCGCTGTGGGCGCGGACGGACTCGACGATCTGCTCGCCGACTCGCATCGTCGGGTTCAGCGAGCGCGTCGGGTCCTGGAAGACCATCGATATCTCGGCGCCGCGGACCTCGCGCATTCGCTTCTCGGGCAGGCCGACGAGCTCGCGGCCCTCGAAGCGGATCGAGCCCGTGACACGCGCCGTGCGGGGGAGGAGCGCGATCAGCGCCCGCGAGCTGACCGTCTTGCCGCAGCCGGACTCGCCGATCATCGCCACCGTCTGACCGCGGCGGACCGCGTAGCTGAGTCCGTCGACCGCGCGGACGTGCTGCCCGGCGCCGTGAAAGTCGACGCGAAGGCCGTCGACGACCAGCAGCTCGGATGTGGCTGCGGCCGCGTCCGGCGCCGCCGCCGCCGCAGACTGCGCAGCGGCCGTCGCGGCGCTCTCGCCGCTCAACGCGCGCTCCAGTGCTCGCGCAGGCCGTCGCCGAGCAGGTTCAGCGACAGGACCGTGATGAACAGCGCGATGCTCGGCACGATCACCAGCCGCGGCTCTGCTGTCAGGACGGTCTGGCCGTTGGCGATCATGTTGCCCCAGCTCGGCTGCGGCGAGGGGATTCCGAGGTTTAGGAAGCTGAGCGCCCCCTCGAGCACGACGACAATGCCCATGCCAAGCAGGTTGAAGGTGATCAGCTGCGGCAGGATGTTGGGCAGGACGTGGCGCAGCAGCAGGCGGTTCGTGCGTGTTCCCGAAAGCCGCGCGGCGACGACAAAGGTCTCCTCCCGCACGCGCAGCGTCGCGGCGCGCGAAAGCCGCGCGAAGGCCGGCACGCTGAAGACCGTCAGGGCGAGGATCACGTGGAACTCCGACGGCCCGAGGCGCTCGGCGATCGCGATCGCCAAAACGATCCCCGGGAAGGCGATCAGGACGTCGATGAAGCGCATCATCACCGCGTCGCGCCAGCCGCCGACATACCCGGCCACCATCCCGAAGAAGCCGCCGACGGCCATGCCGATGCCGTTGACGGCGAGCGCGATCTCGAGCGACGCGCGGCCGCCGTAGAGGATCCGCGAGAGGATGTCGTAGCCGACCTGGTCGGTCCCGAGCAGGTGGTGGTGGGAGAACAGTCCCTCGTTGGCGTCGAGGATGTTCGTGTAGGTCGGCCCCGGCACCGCGAAGATCAGCGGGCCGAGGAAGCAGAGGAAGAAGATCACCAACAGCATTCCCGCCGGGATCGTGATCTTCAGCGTGCGCCGCAGCCGCCCGCTCGGCGCCGCGGCGCCTTCGCTCAGCGGCAGCGAGAGCGCGCCGGCGACGCCCGCGCTACTCGGCTGTGCTGCCATAGCGGATTCTCGGGTCGATGACGGCGTAGAGGACGTCGGCCAGCAGGTTGCCGGCGACCGTCATCAGGGCGAAGATCAAAACGGTCGCCTCGATCACAGGCGTGTCGTGGTTGCCGATCGCCTGGATCAGCCCGTTGCCGAGCCCCGGCAGCGAGAAGATCTGCTCGATGATCACGGCCGCGCCGAGGAGCGTGCCGAAATTCAGGGCGATCACCGTGATCAGGCCGAACAGCGAGTTTCGAAGCGCGTGCCTGACGATCACCCGCCACGGCCCGATCCCTTTCGCACGCGCGGTGATGACATAGTCCTCGCGCTGCATCTGCTCGAGCAGGTCGGCGCGCAGCAGGCGCGTGTAGAAGCCGGCGAGTGGAACTCCCACGGCGATCGCCGGCAGCGTCAGCGAGCGGAGGTTCTCACCGAAATTGGTTCCGATCGAGACGAAGCCGATGGCCGGAAACACCGACACCACGTCGGCGAACACCCAGACGAGGACGACCGCCAGCACGTAGTTGGCGATCGAAACGCCGGCCATGCTGAAGGCCATCGAGATCCGGTCGACGATCCCGTTCGGGCGCCGCGCCGCGAGCAGCGCCAGCGGGAACGCCACCACCAGCGAGATGATGAATCCGTAGGCGATCAGCTCGAAGCTGACCGGCAGCTGCGAGGCGATCGTCGACGTGACCGGCGCGTGGCTCGAGTAGGAGTTGCCGAAGTTGCCCTGGAGGACGTTGCCGAGCCAATTGCCGTAGAGGGTGAAGAACGGGTGGTTCAGGCCGAGCTGGGCCTCGTAGTGGTTCACCTGCGCCGGGGTTGCCGTCGCTCCCAGGAGGGAGCGCGCGACGTTCCCAGGAACCAGATTCATCACGAGGAACGTCAGGAACGTGACGCCCCACATGACGGGGATCGCCGCCAGCAGACGCCGGCCGAGGACGCGCAACAGCGACGATTGCGCGAGGCGACGCCCGAGGTGGCGAGGCCGGGCCTCGCCACCTTCGCGCAGATCGAAACTAGCGGGTGCGGACGCGCTCATCGCGCCCGCACCCGCCCCCAATCACTACTTCTTCGCCGTGACATCCTGCCAGAGCACGGTAGCCGAGACGGCAACCGCCGGCAGCGGGATTGACAGACCCGGTCCGGTCACGTTCTTCACGAAGATCTGGTCTGGAGCGTATGAGAACAGGAACGGGCCCCAGGCCTGCTTCGCGATGAGCGCCGCCGCGGCCGCGTAGTCCTTCTTGCGCGTCGCGAGACTGGTCGAACCGGCTGCGCTCTCGAGGAGCGTGTCCAGCTGCGTACTGTGCACGCCGCTGAACGGCGAGTGCGAATCGAACCGGAAGCCGACGCCCACTCCCTGCGCCGGATCCCACGCCCCCGCCGTCTGCAGGGCCACCTGCCACTTGCCGCCGACGAACTGACCGATCAGCGGCGCGAGCGCGTAGTCGGCGGTCGTCACGTTGATCCCGGCCGCCTGCCACTGAGCCGCCAGCGCATCGGTCGCCTCAACCGCGGTCGGAATGGCGATCGTAAAGAGGTTGACGGTAAGCCCGCCAAGCTTCTTCACGAGGGCCTTGGCCTTCGCGAGGTTGAACCCGATGTAGCCCGGCACCGTCGGCTCGTAGAAGAGACCGCCTGGCGCCGTGAACGACTCGGTCAGCGGGAAGAGGTTGTTGAACAGCTTGGCGTCGATCTGCTTGGCGTTGGTCGCGTAGTAGACCGCCTCGCGCGCTTGGATGTTGTTGAACGGCGCGATCGACGTGTTGAACTGGATGTCGTAGGGCGAGGTCGACTTCTCCTCGACCACGTTGTAGGTCTTCGCCGCCTCGGCCTCGATTTGCGGGGAGGAGGCATCGATGTAGACCTGGCCCTGCCCAGCCTGCATCGCCTCGTAAGCCGCTTCGTCGTTGGCGACCGTCTTGAACGTGATGCCCGACAGCAGCGGGAAGCCCGACTGCCAGTAGCCGGGGTTTCGCTTGAGGACGATCTCCTGGCTCGGGGTGTCGCTCACGACTGTGAACGGACCCGCGCCGACCGGTGCGTTCTGGAATGCGCTCGCGCCCATCGTCTGGAGCGCGTTGAGATCGGCTATCCAGTTGGCGTCCGAGGAGATGATGCTGCTGATGAAGGCGCCGTACGGCGCGGTGAAGTGGACCTGAACCACGTTCCCGGAAACCGTCACCGGGTTCGTCGCCGCAAGCGTCGTCCACGCCGACTTCGGGCTGCAGGTACACGGAGACGCGAGGTCACGAATGATGTTCCTGGCCACCATCGCCGCGGTGAAGCGGTCCCCGTTGGAGAATTTCACTCCATTGCGGATCGTCATGTCGACCTCGGAACCGCCGTTGCTGAACTTGTAGCCGGTCGCGAGGTCGTCGATGATCTTGCCCTTCGGGCCAAGTGAGAACAGCTGGCCGAAGATCGAGGTCATCATGTCCTGGTTGGCGAGGCCGTTGGTGTCCGTCGAGGGGTCGAGGCCGGCTGGCCAGGCCCCCTCAAAGCCGGTGTTGAGAAGCACGGTGAGCGAACCGCCGCTGCCGGCGCCCGCGGCTGCCTTCGCCGTCGAGGCCGAGCTCGTGGCCGCCCAGCTTGCGCCGTAGGCGGCGATCGCCGCGCACAGGGCCGCGACCAGCCACCTCGTGCGCCCGCCGGATCGGCGATTTCGGCCGGTGTCGCCACCGGCGCCCAATTTGACCATTTGCGCCTCCTCTCCTCGGTCCGGGCCGCTCGCCCGGTCCGAGGCGTCGACGCCGGCTCCTCTCGCCATCCTCAAACCCGTAATCGCTGCACGGGTGCCCAGGGCCAGGCCGCGGCCGGACCCAGTGACCAACTCTGATCGTAATGCGGTGACTTACGCACGGGCTATGCAACGCGCGCCGCACTGCTTGTCCGGCGGCGCAGGCTTTTCGTGCCCGCGCGAGGCGAATTTCAAGCGCCGTCTTGACGGATCAACGGCTCGAGCGCGGCGATCAGCGTGAGCGCCCGGCGGCGGCCCTGCTCGCCGAGGGAGTCGATCGCCTCCGCGAGCGCCTGTAGCGGCGCCTCGTCGCGCGAGGCCTCCGCTCGGCGGGCCGCCGCAACGGCCGCCAGCGTCATCGCGGCGTGACTTGCGAAATGCGCGAGCGACTCCATCCCGGCGAGGCCGAAATGCGCCGTCGCGCCGGCGTCGAGCACACTCAGGACGCCGAGTGACTCCTCGCCGTAGAGCAGGGGGAATACGGTCAGCTTTGTCGGCACGTAGCCGGTCTGCTCGGCCACCTCGCGGTCGAAGCGTGGGTGGCTGAGGACGTCGTCGATCGAGATCGGCTCCTCAGAGGCCAGCGACCAGCCGGCGATCCCCGTCGAGGCGGGAATCCGGCGACCGACGAGCGTGTCCTCGCCCTCGCCGGCGACAGCCTCGAAGACGAGTTCGCGAGAGCCCTCGTCAAAGCGCATGATCGAGCAGGCCTTGGCGCCGAATACGGCCAGAACGAGCGCGACGATCGACTGCAGCATCGCGCGCCGCCCCGCCTCGCTCGAGAGCGGCTCTTGGTGGGCGCTCACGCCGCGCTCCTGACATTCGAAGAGGCCATCCGTAGCGCCGTTTTCAGCTCGAACGGGCGCATCCCGGGGTGCTTGGAGAGAACGAGCGCGGCGAGCCCCGCGATGTGGGGGGTGGCGAAGGAGTTCCCGCTCGCGCGGATCGTCGAGCCGTCCGTCCAGGCGAGCTCGAGGTCGACGCCCGGAGCGGCGAATTCGACCGGCGGGTGCGGGTTGGCGTAGTACTCGAACGGATCGAAGCCGGAGTGGCTTCCGACCGACAGCACCGCCGAGAAGCGCCACGGGAAGGACTCGACCGGCATGTTGTGGGCCGAGGCGACGATCATGCTGCCGCGAAAGTAGGCGCGGTCGGTCAGCTCGCGCAGGTCCGCCGCAAAGCGGCTCTTGGTGGTCGAGACGCTCAGGTTGATCACCTCAAAGCCTTGCTCGATCGCCCAGCGCAGACCGTGCACGAGAACGGTGCCGGTGCCGGTCAGATCGCCGCCGAGAACCCGCACCGAGTGAATCTCGCAGGCCGGCGCCAGCTTGCGCACGATGCCCGCGCACGCCGTGCCGTGCCCGTAGAGATCGCCGCCGTCGTCATCGACGACCGACAACTCGCCGTCGGCCTCATGGACGGCGACCGCCCCCTGGATCGCGCCGACGTCGGGGTGCGAGGCATCGACGCCGCTGTCGACGATGCAGACGCGCACGCCGGCGCCTGTCGCATCGCCCCAGGCCCAGTCGCGCGCGTCAGACCGCGACCACGACGAGTGAAGCGGCTCGGCGAGAGCGGCTTCGCGATCGATCGACCAGGCCGGCAGGTCGCTTGCGGCGCCATCGCCCACGGCCCCGGATGTTAATCCGCACTGGGAGAGGCGAGCGCTACGCTAGCCGCTAGCGGCAATCAGCAAAGAGATGAGAGGAGCAATTTTCGTGAGCCAAGAGGACGTCGAGCGGCTGGACGAGGACGAGCCGACGGTCGAGGAGCATGAGGACGAAACCCCTGACGCCGAGGGCCATCGCTTCCTCGCCGCCGAGCGCGCGGCGGACCCGGGCGCCCACACGGCGCACACCGTGCACGAGAAGCATCGCTGAAGAAAGAGGTGGCGGCGCGCCCGTACGTGCCGCCACCATTTCTTGCCATTACCCCGTTGACGCGTTCCGCCAACCACCCGCAAGGGTGGTTTTCACACGCCGGGGTCTGAGCTACTCTCGCACCATGCGGCCTCTGGCTGCGCGTAAAAACGACGAGGGAGCCCTGCATGAGCGAGCTGGAAGCTGACCGTATCGGCGAGGACGAGGTTCCGGGCGCCGTCGAGGAGGACGAGAGCCAGGACGTCGAGGGCCACATCCTGCGTGCGGGTCCGGAGCGCGCGATGGACGTCGCGCGCGACGTGGCACGAGAGCGTCTCGCCTGACCGGTAACGGTGCGGCGCGCCCGTACGCGCCGCCACCGTCCTGAATACGCTGCGCCGCGATGTCGTCGCTGCGCAGCGGGTTGGATGCCTGGTTCGATGGATATCGCTCCGCGCTGTCCTCGCGCGACCTGCGCCTGCTCTTTGGCGGGCTGATCGTCTCGGCGACGGGGAGCTGGGCCTACAACGTCGCCCTGCTCGCGTTTGTCTTCGAGCGCACCCACTCGCTCGGCTGGGTCGGCGCGTCGGGGCTGATCCGCTTCGTCCCCGTCCTCGTGCTGAGTGCTTACGGCGGCGTGATCGCCGAGCGCATGGAGCGCGTGCGGCTGATGTTGAGCGCGGACCTGCTGTGCGCGCTGTGGCAGGGATGCCTGGCCGTCGTCGCCGCGACCGGCGGGCCGGTCGCGCTGGCGCTCGTGCTCGTCGCCCTGACTGCCAGCACGAACGTCGTCTACAGCCCCGCGGTCGCGGCGACGATTCCGTCGGTCGTCGGCGAGGACGACCTCGTCGCCGCGAACGCCCTCAACGGGACGATCGACAACCTCGTAGTCATCGCCGGCCCGGCGGTCGGTGCCGCCCTGCTGCTGATCGGCTCGCCGGCCGCGGCGTTCGCTGTCAACGCCGGCACATTCGTCGCTTCCGCGGCGCTCGTGTCGCGGATTCGCACTCGCAGCCGCCCGGTCGACGTCACCGAGGAGGGCACGGCCGGGCCGCTCGCGCAGATGGCCGTCGGCGCGCGCACGATCATGTCGCTTTCGGCGGCGCGGACACTCGTCGCGTTCTGCGCGCTGGTCAGCTTCGTTTACGGAACCGACACCGTTCTGTTCGTCGGAGTGTCCGAGCATCGTCTCGGGACGGGCCAGGAGGGCTTCGGCTATCTGCTCGCGGGCCTCGGCATCGGCGGAGTGCTGATGGCGGGGGCGATCAACCGACTCGCGGCCTCGCGGCGGCTCGCGCCGATCATCATCGCCGGCGTCGCCGGCTACACGCTGCCGACGGCGCTGCTCGCCGTCACGCACAGTCCGGGGCTCGCGTTTGCGTTGCAGATCCTGCGCGGCGCCTCGACTCTGGTCGTCGACGTGCTGGCGATCACCTCGCTTCAGCGCGCTGTCCCATCCGATCAGCTGGCGCGCGTGTTCGGCGTCTTCTGGGCGTTCGTGCTCGCCGCGATCTCGCTCGGGACCGTGCTCGCCCCGCTCGCCGTCAGCGGCCTGGGCCTGAGCGGCGGGCTCTTGATCGCCGCGTTCGCCCCATTTGGAATCGGACTGCTCGGCTTTCCGTCGCTGCTTGAGATCGATCGCGGCGCAGCGGCGAAGACGGCGGCGCTCGAGCCGCGCGTCGCCGTGCTCGAGGGCCTCGGCATCTTCGCGACGGCTTCGCGGAACGTGCTCGAGCGCCTTGCCGGCGCCGCGACCGAGGCGGCGTTTGCCGCCGGTACGCGGATCGTCGTCGAGGGCGAGCAGGCGGACGCGCTCTACGTGCTCGTCGAGGGCGAGGTCGAGGTGACGGCGCGCGGCGAGAGCGGCGGCGAGGAGCGAGTGCTTCGGCGAATGAGCGCGCCGAGCTACTTTGGGGAGATAGGCGTGCTCGAGCGAATCCCGCGCACCGCGACCGTGACGGCCCTGAGCGACTGCCGCTGCGAGCAGATCGACGGCGGCACGCTGCTCGAGGCCCTCGCCGCCGCGCCGCCCTCGTCGGCGCTGATGGAGAACGCGCGTAGTCGCCTCGCGTTGACGCACCCCTCGCGCCAGCCGGCCTTCGCGAACGAGGGTGGGGCTTCCTGAACACCGCGGCGCGCGGCGGCCGATAGCGTGTCCCGCGAACCTGTCGGCGTGAGAGGAGCGAAGCGATGAGCACGGTCGAGACTGTGCGCGGGCCGGTCGATGTCGGCGCGCTCGGCACGACGCTGATGCACGAGCACATCCTGATCATGGATCCGGAGGCGCTCCAGAACTGGGGCCACGTGTTCAGCGCGCAGTCGTACTGGGATGAGGAGGAGCGCGTCGCCGACGCGATCTCTCGGCTGAACGCCATCCGGGCGGCGGGCATCACGACGCTCGTCGATCCAACCGCCCCGGGGCTCGGGCGCAACATCCACCGCATCAAGCGGATCAACGAGTCCGTCGACCTAAACATCATCGTCGCGACCGGGATCTACGCCTTCATCGAGCTACCGAACTTCCTCGGCTACCGAAGCGCCGACGCGATCGCCGAGCTCTTTGTGCGCGAGCTGCGCGAGGGAATCGACGACACCGGCGTGCGCGCCGGGTTCCTGAAGTGCGCGGTCGAGCAGCACGGGATCATCGGCGACATCCCGCGCATCCTCGCCGCCGTCGCCGCCGCCGCGGTCGAGACGGGTGCGCCGGTGATGGTCCACACCAACGCCGCCGCGAAGACTGGACTTCTGGCGCTCGAGGCGCTCACCAAGGCGGGCGTCGACCCGTCGCAGATCGTCATCGCCCACATGGGCGACTCAAACGACTTCGACTACCTCCACGCCGTCGCCGAGCAGGGTGCCTGGCTCGGCCTCGACCGCTTCGGAATCGAGCATTTCAAC
>DATGHN010000387.1:0-11464 GCA_035308005.1 Solirubrobacteraceae bacterium | reverse complement strand
GCCCGAGATCGGCGGCGTCGAGCAGCACGTCCACGAGGTCGCGACGCGCCTGCGCGCGCGCGGGGCGGCCGTGACGGTCGTGACGACCGACCGCTCGGGAGAGCTGGCGCCAGTCGAGCTCCTCGAGGGCGTCGAGGTTCGCCGCGTGCCCGCCCATCCGCGCGGCGCCGACTGGTGCATCGCGCCGGGGATCGCGCGCACGGTCCGTCGCGGCGAATGGGACCTCGTGCACGTCCAGTCCTACCACACGTTCGTCGCCCCGCTGGCGATGGCCAGCGCCGCACGCGCCGCGATTCCCTACGTCCTGACCTTTCACGGCGGCGGCCATACGCAGCAAGCGCGCAACGCCGGCCGGCGCGCACAGCGCGCGGCGCTGCGGCCGCTGCTCGCGCGGGCGCGGGCGCTGATCGCCGTGGCCGGCTTCGAGGTCGAGGAGTACTCGCGCGAGCTGCGGCTGCCGCGCGAGCGCTTCGCGCTGATCCCAAACGGCGTCGACCTCCCGCCGCCGCCGCCGGGCGTCTCGCCGCGCCCACCGGGCGAGGGGCCGCTGATCGCATCCGTCGGGCGCCTCGAGCGCTACAAGGGCCACCATCGCGTGATCGCCGCGCTGCCGCACCTTCGCGCCGCGGAACCCGACGCGCGCGTCTGGATCGCCGGCTCGGGACCGTATGAGCCGGAGCTTCGCCGCCTCGCGCAGAGCCTTGGCGTCGCCGACGCCGTCGAGATCTCGGCCGTCCCGGCGAGCGAGCGCGCGGAGATGTCGCGCCGCCTGAGCGAGGCCGGGGTGGTCGTTCTGCTCAGCGATTTCGAGACGCACCCGATCGCCGCGCTGGAAGCCGTCTCGCTCGGGCGGCCGCTGCTCGTCGCCGACGGCTCGGGGCTGCGCGAGCTCGCCCAGCGCGGACTCGCGCGCTCGATCGACGCCGGCGCGGCGCCGCAGGCGCTCGCCGACGCGATCCTGCGAGAGCTCCGCGACTCGCTCGAGCGTGGGCCGGTGCAGCTGCCGAGCTGGGATGACTGCGCCGACGCGCTGCTCGAGCTCTACGAGCGGGTGCTCGCGTGAGGGTGCTGATGCTCGCCCAGTTCTACGCGCCGGTGGTCGGCGGGGAGGAGCGGATGACCGAGACGCTCGCCGTCTCACTCGCCCGCGCCGGGCACGACGTCGCGGTGGCGACGCTTCGCGCCGATGGCCAGCCGGCGTTTGAGGAGCGCGACGGCGTGCGCGTACACCGCATCGGCGGGACGGCGCAGCGCCTGCCGTTCCTCTTCAGCGACGAGGGCCGCCGCCACCACCCGCCCGTCCCGGATCCCGAGACCGTGTTCGCGCTGCGCCGAGTTCTGGCCCTCGAACGCCCGGACGTCGTTCACGGCCATAACTGGCTCGCGCTCTCCTACCTGCCGCTGCGTCGCGCGCGCCCCCGCCGCGCCTACGTGCTGAGCCTCCACGACTACAGCCTGATCTGCGCCAACAAGCGGCTGATGCGCTTCGGAGCCCCGTGCTCGGGGCCGGGTCCGGTCAAGTGTCTAAGGTGTGCGGCGGACTGGTATGGGGCGGCGAGCGGCCCGCCGGTGGCGCTTGCGACGATGCTTTCGGGTGCGCTTCAGCGGCGCGCCGTCGACCTGTTCCTGCCGGTCAGCCGCGAGGTCGCGAGGCGCTGCGGTCTCGAGAGCGGCCGGGCCCCCTACGAGATCGTGCCGAACTTCCTGATCGACGAACCGCCGCACAGCGCCGAGGCGGAGCCGGCCGGGCTTCCGGACGGCGAGTTCGTCCTCTACGTCGGAGACGTCGCCGCCGACAAGGGGGTGCAGACCCTGCTCGACGCCCACGCGCGGCTGCCGGCCGGCGCGCAGCTCGTGCTGATCGGGCGCGTCGTCGAACCGCAGCTGATTGCGCAGGGCCGACCCGGCGTCACCGCGCTCGGAGTCCTCGGCCACGACGCGGTGATGGGCGCCTGGCGACGCGCCGCCGTGGCGGTCGTGCCCTCGATCACCGGCGAGACGTTCGGCCTCGTCGCGCTCGAAGCGATGGCCAGCGGAGTCGCCGTCGTCGCCTCGCGCGTCGGCGGCCTGCCGGAGGTGCTCGGCGCCGACGGCGGGATCCTCGTCGAGCCGGGCAACCCCGCGGCCCTCGCGGGCGCGCTCGAGAGACTGCTCGCCCAGCCCGGCGAACGGGCGCGTCAGGGCGCTGCGGGCGCGCGGCGGGCGGCTGAGCAGTTCACCGCGGCCGTCGTCGTCCCACGCGTCGAAGCGGCCTACGAGCGGGCGTCGACGTCCGCGTCCTGACGATGTCGCTCTCGAGCCTGCGCACCGACGCCGACCGGACGCAGCCCATCGACAGCGAGGGAGTGCCCGCACGCGCTGTGACGGCAGACGCGCCGGCGCGCGCGATCCGGCCGCTCTGCTGGGTCATCCTCGCCGTCGCGCTCGGCCTGCTCGCGATCGCCGTCGCCGACGCACTGTCGCGTACAGGACACCGCGGCGGCTCGGTCTGCTTCTGGCTCGGCCTGTTTCTGATCATCGTCCCGGCGACCGTGCGGATGGCCTCCACGCGCCCGCGGGTCGGCGAGCGCCTCACGATCGTCGTGCTGGCGGGGCTCGCTCTGTACGCGGTGAAGCTCCTGCGCGACCCGTTCTCGTTCACCTACGCCGACGAGCTCGTCCACTTCCACAACCTCCAGGCGATCCTCTCGACCGGACGCCTCTTCGGCGGCAACCCGATCCTGCCGATCACGCCGCACTACCCCGGGCTCGAGACGACCGCGGCTGCGCTCGCGCGGATCGGCGGCATCTCGCCGTTTGCGGCGGCGGTGACGCTGATCGCGACGGCGCGCGTGATGCTCGCGACCGGCCTCTACGTGCTCTATGAGCGTGTCAGCGGATCGCCGCGCGTGGCCGGGCTTGGGGCGCTCGTCTATGCGGCCACGCCCACCTACCTCTTCTTCTCGGCCCAGTTCAGCTACGAGTCGCTGGCGCTGCCGCTCGCCACCGTGGCCGTCTTCGCCGTGATCCGCTGGGGCACGGCCCCCGACGTCGCGGCGCGACGGCGCTGGCAGGCGATCGTGCTGGTGATCGCGGCCGGCGTCGTCGTGACCCATCACATAACCGCCTATGCGCTCGTCGTCCTGCTAGCGGCAGTGTGCCTGCTCCATTGGCGGCTGCACGGGCGCCGCGGCGCGCCCTGGCTGATGACGGCGGGGATCACCGCACTCGCCGCGGCCTGGCTCGTGTTCGCCGCCGGCGGCACGATCAACTACCTCAGGCCGGTCGTGACGACGGCCTTCAGCAAGCTCGTGCAGACGATCAACGGCGAGGCGGGAACGCGGATCCTGTTCGCAAACCAGGGCGGTGTCGAGACGACGCCGCGCATCGAGGAGGGGATCGCCGTGATCGGGATCCTCGTCCTCGCGGGCTTCCTCGTCGTCGGCTCGCGCGTGATCTGGCAGCGGCGCTGGCGCGCAAACCCGCTGATCGTGCTGTTCTCAGGAGCGGGCGTCGCCTACTTCGCGACCCTCCCGCTGCGGTTCATCCCGGCGGCCTGGGAGTCGGCGAGCCGCTCCGGTGAGTTCCTGTTCGTCGGCGTCGGCGTCACCGCGGCGCTCGGGATGCTGTTCCTGCTCGATCGCGGGCGTGCCTGGCGCGCCCACCTCGTCGCCTGGGGCACGGCGCTGATAATCGGCTCGGGGATCATCGCCGGCTGGCCCTCGAGCCTGCGCCTGGCTCTGCCGCTGCGCGTCAGCGCCGGCGGCCACACGCTCGAAGCGCCGAGCTACGTCGCCGCGCGCTGGAGCGGCTCGATGCTCGGGCCCGGGCGCCGCATCGCCGCCGAGGACTCGGACGCCCGCCTATTCCTCGACGTCGCCCATCAGACGGCGCTGACGGGGATCGCCCCCAACGTCGACGCGATGCTCACCGCGACGAACCTCGCGCCGTGGCGGCGTTTCCTGGCCAACAACCGGATCGCGCTGGTGGAGACCGACAGCCGCAGGATCTCCCAGGACATCATCGCCGGCTACTTCTTCGACGTCGGCCCCACGCCGCAGTTCCCCGCCGCGGCCGAGTCGAAGTTCGACGTCGCCAACGTCGACCGTCTCTATGACAGCGGCAGCATCGTCATCTACGGCGTCAGGGGGCTGTGGTGAGCGAATCGCCGCGGCTTCGCAGCGACCTCGGCCTGGTCTGCGCGCTGGCGCTCGTCGGCGTGCTCGCGGCGGCAGTCGTGCCGGACGCGATCGGCGTCGTGCGGATCCTTATCGCCGGGCCGCTCGTGCTCGCGCTGCCCGGTTACGCCCTGGCCCGCGCGGCGCTTCAGCCCGGCGAGCTGCGCGGCCCCGAGCTCGGCGCGCTGTCGGTTGCGCTGAGCGTCGTCGTAACGATCTTCTCGGCGCTGCTGCTCGACGCGCTCGGCGTCAGGCTGACGATCTGGCCGTGGATCGCGATCCTCGTCGTGGTGACGCTCGCCGCCGCCGCTGTCGGCATGCGCCGCGGTCACGCGCGCGCGCTGCGGCCGCCGAGCCTGGCGCCGCGCGTCGGAGAGGTCGCGATGGTGGCCACGGCTGTCGCCCTGATCGGGGCGGCGGCGGCGATCGGCTTCACGCCGCTGTCGGCGCCGAAGGGCACCGACACGACCACCGCTTTGTGGATCTACCCGGTCCACCCCCTCGAGGTGGGCGTCACAAGCGGCCAGACCCGCGCGACGAGCTACACGGTCACGGTCGCGGTGTCGGGGCGCATCGTGCGCCGCTACGGCCCGTTCACGCTCGCCCCAGGAGCAAGCTGGACGCGCCTGATTGCGGTCGTCGGCAAGCCCCCGGTTGTAGCCCGCCTCAGCGTCATCGGCGACGCCGCGGCCGCGAAAACGGTCTCGCTCCGCTGCTGGTGCACGAGCGTGCGCTCAGCCGCGAAGCCCTGACCACAGGCGCTCCGTTCCGGCCAGCACCCTGCCGGCGATCGCGCGCTCGCCCTCGGTGCCCGGAAGCGCCAGGAAGCAGGCGGTGTAGACGATCGCGCCGGCGAGCCCAGCGAGAGCGATCGTGACGATCGTCGAGGGCGCGAGCGCCGAGCGAATCAGCATCAGGACGGCGACCATCGGCACCAGCGGCAGAACTCCCGGCAGCACGACGCGGCGCATGACTTCGAAGGACCGCACGCCGATCACGCGCGCGCCGAAGGGCAGCACGATCACCGCTTCGAGCGCCGTCGCCGCGAGCGTCCCGATCGCCACACCGCGCACGCCGAGCGGGCCGATCAGGGCGATCGAGAGCGCGAGGTTGAGCGCCGCCGAGCCGAGCGCGAAGACGACGAGCGGCTGGTGGCGGTTCATCCCCTGGAGAGCCTGGGAGACAGGGGAGATCAGCGCCTCAAGAAGCGCCGCGAAGGTCAGCAGCACGACGATGTCGGCGCTGCCTGCCACCGAGGGCACCCAGGCGAGTAGGAACGGCCGCGCGAAGATCACGAGGGCCCCGCCGATGACCGCGAACAGCGCGATCGTCAGCCGCAGGCCCGCGAGGTAGATCTCGCGGAGCAGCTCGGCGTCGCCCTCGGCGTGAAGGCGGCTCGCCATTGGCAGCAGGACCACCACGAACTGGTTCGTCAGCTGCGACGGGAGCGTGCTCAGGCGCCGCGCGACCGAGTAGGGGAACACGCGCCCGACCGCCAGCCCGGCGCCGATCACGATCTCATCGCTCTGGAGCTTCACGACCTGGGCGCTCTGGATTCCAAACAGCGCCGAGCTGAACAGCAGCACGCGCCGCGCGTGGACCCGCCGCGCACCTCGCAGGCCGACGCGTAACTCGGGCGCCGTGCGGTGGATCAGCCAGATCGTCGGCAGGATCCAGATCAGCGTCATCGGGATCGCCAGCACCGTGATCGCGAGCACCTTGCCCGACAGCGCGAGCACGACGGCGATCCCGACGCCGATCGAGACGATCGCGAGCGAGCCGATGATGTTCATCAGGTCGTAGCGGTTGAGGCCGCGCAGGACGGCGATCGCGCAGTTCGACGGCAGCTGCACGGCGACCGCGCCGGCGGTGATGACGACCAGCCACGAGGCCGTGCTGTGCTCGCCGGCCTTGACGTTGATCAGGTCGGGAACGAACGGGGCGATGATCGCGCCGGCGACGACCACCAGCAGGCCCAGCCCGCAGTAGAGCCGCATCGCCGTCGCGATCAGCTCCGAGGCCGTCTCGTTGTCGCCGCGCGCGCGGTACTCGGCGACATACTTCGTGACGGCCTGGCCGATGCCCAGATCGGCGAGGCTTCCGTAGGCCAGGAACGCCGCGACCAGCGCCCACAGGCCGGCCTCCGTCGAGCCGAGGTCGCGATAGATGATCGGCGTCAGGATGAACCAGACGGCGAGGTTGATCACGCGGCCCGCGTAGTTGGCGGCGGTACCGATCGCGATCTGCCGGCGGATGGCCGTGCCTTTGGTGTCGTCTACGGCCATATCCCCGGAGAGCTCGGCGGCCATTCAATCACCCCCGCGCCGCCTCGGACGCCTGTCGAGCCGGCTCAGGGCCGACGCAGCTCCTGCCGATGGCGAAGCGATGTCTCGCAACCCGCCGATCGGTGCCTTCATGCGCCACAGTGCCCTTGGCAGCGAGGCCGTCTACGAGGTGATCGCGGCGGGCGGGGACATCGTCACCGCGACCGTCGTGTCCGCGCCCGGCCTGCCGGCCGGCATGGAGGTTCGCCTGACGGCCCGCGACGCGCGCGCAATGGAGCATTTCGCGCCGCCTCCGAAAGCCCGGAGCACGCCATCGGCGCGCACCAGGCGCATCGCCGCCCCCGCGCGGCAGCGCCGCTTCAGCGCCCCCTAGTCGCCGCGCCCGCTGTCCGGCGCTGCTCAGGTGTAGACCCGGACCCAGTCGACGCGCATCGCCTTCGGGAAGCTCGCGCCGGCCGCCGGATTGCCCGGCCAGCCGCCGACGGCTACGTCGAGGATCAGGTGAAACGGACTGCCGTCGAACACCCAGCGCGCGCTCGCGGGCAGGCTCGCCGGCGTCGCCGTCGCGTAGGTCAGCCCGTCGATCGTCCACGAGATTCGCCCCGGGCTCCAGATCACCCCGTAGGTGTGCCAGCTGCCGGCGAGCGGAGCGAATGAGCTGACGGCCTCCTCCCACTGCTGGAAGTTCGCCGACCCCTGCACGGGCCCGTGCAGCGTCGCGTAGACGACGTCGGGGTTCTCGGAGATCGCCTCCATGATGTCGATCTCTCCGCACGTCAGCCCGCAGGCCGCGCCGGTTTCATCAGACGCCATCCAGAACGCCGAGCACAGGCCGGAGCTCGCGGCCGGCAGCTCGATGCGAGCCTCGATCTCGCCGTAGCGCAGCGACACGAGGCTCTTGCCGTCAAGCTGCGCCGCGGTGTAGGCCGGCTGCCCGTCCGCGCCGGCGGCGCGCTGCGCGCTGATTGCGAGCTGCCCCTGGCCGCCCAGCGCCGCGTTCTGCGGGCCCTGGGTGTTTGTTGAGAGCGTTCCCGGGCCGCAGCCGCTGTTTGAGTCATAGCTCCAGTTGGCGGGGTTCGGGGGCGCACCAGCGGGCCCCGAGAAGCTGTCCGACCAGGCTAGCTTTCGGTACGGCGGCCGCGGCGGCGCGCCGATCGTCAGCGTGCTTCCGGTCGCACCCGTCGGCCCGGTCGCACCCGTTGCGCCCGTCGCGCCGCCGATTGCCGGCGGCAAAGTGCCGAGTCCTGCGCTGACGGCGACCGTGACCGCCGCGGGGCTCGAGACGCGCGCCGCGATCTGGCGCCTCGAGGAGACGCGCTGGCGAAACTCGGCGATCGCCGGCGTGCCCGGGCCGGTCGCAAGGCCCGTTTGAACCTGGCCCGCCACGCGGATCGTGGCGGTGGTACTGACCGACGAGGACACGGTCACGACGATCGTGTGGAGGCCCGGCTTCGCGACCCGCTTGACGGTCTTGGTGATGATCATCGGCGCGCTCGCACCGCTGGCCGGGGCCGAGGCGAAGACGCTAAGGCCGCACAGCGGCACGACGGCCGCGACGACGGCGGCCGCGAGGCCGCGGCGCGCCGCGCTCATCGCGGAGCTCCTACTCGTGCTCGGCGGCGACAGCCGGGCTGTATTCCGGCTTGGCGAGGAGCATCTGGATGTCGGCGATCCGCCCGCCGCGGAATCCGCCCTCGCAGTAGGCGAGGTAGAGCTCCCACATCCGCTCGAAGGCGCGGTCGTAGCCGAGCGCGCGGACGCGCTCGAGCTGGGAGAGGAAGTTCTCGCGCCAGCAGCGAAGCGTGTGCACGTAGTGCGCGGTTATGTCCTCGAGCGCGATCGGGCGCAGGTCCGTGGCGCTCGCGACGGAGCGGCGGATGACCGACAGCGACGGCAGGCAGCCACCGGGGAAGACGTGCGTGTTGGCGAAGCTGCGCTTGGCCTTCTCGACGCCGTAGGCGCGCTCGTCGATCGTGATCGCCTGCAGGAGCATCGCGCCATGCGGCTTCAGCAGCGCCGCGCAGCGTTCGAAGAAGGTGTCGAAGTACTGCCAGCCAACGGCCTCGATCATCTCGATCGAGACGAGCTTGTCGAAGCTGCCGCGGAGGTCGCGATAGTCCGCGAGGAGCACCGTCACCCGCTCGCCGAGCCCGGCCGCCGCGACCCGCTCGCAGGCCAGCCGGTACTGCTCCGCCGAGATCGTCGCGGTCGTCACCTGGCAGCCGTAGTGCGAAGCCGCGTGGATCGCAAACGCCCCCCAGCCCGTCCCGATCTCGAGCACGTGGTCGCTCGGCCGAATGTCCAGCTTGCGGCAGATGTGATCGAGCTTCGAAAGCTGGGCCTGTCCCAGCGACGCCGCCGGGTCCTCGAAGATCGCGCACGAGTAAGTCATCGTCTCGTCGAGCATCAGGCTGAAGAGATCGTTGCCAATGTCGTAGTGCGCGGCGATCTGGTGACGCGCGCGCGTGGGGGTGTTGCGGCGGTAGAAGGCCAGCGCCGCCTGGGGTCCGGCGACGAGCGGGCGCACCGCGCGGCGCCAGCGGTCGAGCGCCGGCATGTTGAGCGCCGCCAGGCGAGCGAGCTCGGGCAAATCCGAGCACTCGAACCAGCCGGCCGTATAGGCCTCGCTGACGCCGAGTGAGCCGCGCAGCAGCGAGCGGTAGAAGCGGGCGTCGCCTACGGTGATCGTCACGTCCGGGTCGCCGGGCTCGGAGTCGCGCCCGAAGCAGCGCTCGCGGTCACCGTCGAGGATCGTCAGCCGTCCGTGGCGTGTGCCGCGCAAAAGCGCGCAGACAAGGAGGCGCCCGGCGGCGTCGAGCGGGCCAGAGCGGCCGCGCAGCAGCGGGGCGCACGGCTCGAGGCCCTCGGCCACCGCTGTCTGCGCTTCGCCCACGTCTTCTATTCGCCGTCCAGTGGCGCGCGGATCAGCGCGCGAGCGCTGCTCAGCTGTAGACCTTCACCCACTGGATATACATGGTCGCCGATGCCGGGGGGTTGCAACTTGACCCCACGCCGGCGCCGGCGCAAGGCCATCCGCCGACCGCGAGGTCGAGCAGCAGGTGGAAGGTGTTGGGCGCCGCGAAGGTCGACCAGTTGCCGGCTGTCAGGCTGGCGGCGTTGGCGACTCCGTAGACGGTTCCGTCGATGCTCCAGATGAGCTCGTTGCTCTCCCAGGTCACCTCGAAGTCGTGCCAGGTGCCGCCGAGCGACTCGCCGGTGGCTCCGGGGCCCTCCCACTCCTCGGATGGGTTGCTCGGCCCATGGAGGTCGAACCACACTGTGGCCGGGGTCAGCTGGCCGGCGAAGGTGGGCGCCTCGACGATGTCGATCTCGCCCTCGTTGGAGGTGTTGTCGCCAATCATCCAAAACGCTGGGCAGAGGCCCTGACCCAGCGGCATCATGATCCGCGCCTCGATCGAGGTGCCCGGTCCGAATTGGGCCTTGCCGATCGAGTCGAGCTGAGCGGCGTTCCAGCCGCCGGAGCCGTTGGACGTCGCTGTGAGCGCGAGGCCGTTGGCTGTCAGAGAAGCGTTCTGTGCGCGGTTGGGGTCGCTACCCGAGCGGTTGACGGACAGCGTGTTGGTCCCACAGCCGCCCCAGGTGTCAAAGCTCCAGATGTTCGGGTTGGGGAGCTGGTTGGCGACGCTGCCGCCGGTGACGAAGTCCTGCGCGAAGTTGTCCTCCCAGACGACGTTGGTGTAGGGGCCGAACGGATCGGCCGGCACGGCGGGCGCCGTGGGAGCCGGAGTGGGGGTCGGGGCCGGAGTCGGGGCCGGCGTCGTCGTCGTTGTCGGGGACGGGGTCGTCGGCGAGGACTTGCTGGCCGGCTTGGTCTTGCGAATCAGCGACGTGCGGATCTGCACCGCCGGGGGGGCGTTCACAGTGCGGATCGTCAACTCCTTGCCCGTGAACGTGAACTTGAAGTAGGCCGCCGCTCCCCACCACGGCTTGGCCAGGACGCGCTCGGAGCCCTGTCCGGAGACGAAGATCTTGACGTAGCGGTCGTGATTCGTGCGAGAGCGCACGTAGACGATCAGTTCGTAGCGGCCCTGTGAGTGCAGGTGCTCGCGGATGATCGCCGTCGCCATCTTGGTAACCGGCGTAGCGGCGCCGGCGGTGGCGGCGAGGGCCCCCTGAGCACCGGCCGCGACGGCCACCACGACGGCCGTCCGGGCCAGCCAGCGACCGCTCCTGCGATGGCGCGCCGGTGCCATTGGCGGAGGACTATAACCAGACTCGACGAATGTATGAGGTTCGATTGGATTTCGGGTGATCATCGCGTGGCCTCTTCGCGCGTGCTCCGCGCGTTCTCGCGGCGGGCCGCGCCGAACAGAGGCGCCCCCGACGGGTTCGGGAAATAGCGGGCGCCGCGCAGGTGCAGGCGCAGTCCGTTCGCGTAGATCCGCCTGACGATCCCGGCCGTCTGAAGCGGCCGGCTGGCGACCATCGCCGCCAGGCGCGCGGGGGTGAGCTCGGCGCGCCGCAGCGACAGCGTCGCGTCGAAAACGACGGCGCCGTCGCGCTCTGAATCGATGTGCGCGATGAGCTGCTTGCCGGGCGGTGTCAGGCGCCACGCGTACGTGTGGTCCATGCCCATGAACGGGGACACGTGGAATTCCTTTGCGAATCGTCCGCGCATGATCGATCCGGCTGGACGTTCGTTCGGTAACACGTAGGCGTGGCGCTCGCCCCACGGCGTGTTCGTGACCTCGGCGACGATCGCCGCGACTCGCTCGCCGCCCGCCTCGAAGCAGTAGTAGAAGCTGGCCGGGTTGAAGCACAGCCCGAGGTAGCGGAGGTTGGTCAACAGCCGAACGGGGCCTTCGGGGCGGCTTTCGGTCCGCGCCGCGACGAGATCGCGGATCTCCTCATCGAGCGCTCGCGCCGGATCGCCGACGTGGTCGCTGCGGCGAAACTCGACCGCTGCGCGCCCGCGCGCTGAGGCGTACGGGTAGCGGTCGAAGAGCTCGGGCAGCTCGCCGAGGTCGAGATAGGCCATGAACAGCCGCGAGCGCAGCTGGT
>DATGHN010000386.1:0-2853 GCA_035308005.1 Solirubrobacteraceae bacterium | reverse complement strand
ATGCTGCTCGGCGCGGTCGTGCGCGACATCACCGATCCGTTTTTCGCGGCGGCGATCGAGGCGCTTTCGATCGAGGCCAAGGAGCGCGACTACTCGGTCGTGCTCGGGCACGCGCGCGCGAAGGCCGACGAGGCGCTGGTGCTGACCGCCGTGCTCGAGGCCCGCCAGTGCGACGCGATCGTCCTGCTCGGCGACTTTCGCGGCGAGCGGCGACTCGTTGAAGACCTGCGTAGCTCACACGTCCGCGTCGTCGGGCTCTGGCACGGCACTGTGCGCGGCGGGAGCCGGCCGTTCCCGACCGTCGGCGTCGACAACCGCGCGGGCGTACGTGCGGTGCTTGAGCACCTCGTCGGACTCGGCCACACGCGGATCGCCTTCGTCGGCGAGGCCGTCGGTGACATGCGCGAGCGCCAGGCCGCCTACACCGAGTACCTGCAAGAGCAGCGCTTCGACGCGCCCGCAGAGTACGTCCGCCTTGTCCCGAACTCGACGGCCGGCGGCGGACCCGCGCTGGCTGCGCTGCTCGCCCAGACACCGCGCCCGACGGCCGTCGTCGCGGGTACCGACACGCTCGCGATGGGGCTGATCCACGCCGCCTACGAGCGCGGCGTCTCCGTGCCCGGCGAGTTGTCGGTGGCGGGTTTCGACGACATCGCGCTCGCGTCGGCGACGGTGCCGCCGCTGACGACCGTGCGGATGCCGATCGATGAGATCGTCGCGGCGGGCGTCGAGCTCGCGGTCGGCGAGGCAAGCGGGGACGGCGGGCGGACGATCTTCCAGCCGCGGCTGGTCGTGCGCGGCTCGACGGCCGCCGCGCGCGCCGCTTAGCTCGGCCGGGCCTGCGCCGAGTACTCGGCGTTGGGAAGCATGTTGGTCCCCATCGCGAGGCGGTTGGTGAAGTTGTACATCGCCGCGATCTCGATTACGTCCCAGGCCTCCTCGGCGCTCAGGCCCGCATCGCGGAGGCTCTGCAGGTCGGCTTCGTCGACGTGACGCGGGTCGAGCGTCAGCTTCTCGGCGTAGGCGCAGATCGCGCGGCGGCGGTCGTCGACGCCGGCGCGGCGCCAGTCGTAGGAGATCCGCTCGCCGAGGACGCCGTCGGCGAGCTCGGCGCGAAGCGTGGCGCCGTGCGCGACGAGGCAGTAGAGGCAGTCGTTGGCGGCGCTGACGACGACGGCGATCATCTCGCGATCGGCGGCGCTGAGGTTCTCGCTCGGCTCGTGCAGCTGGCGGTAGTGGGCGAACCAGGCGCTCAGCCGTTGCGGGCGGAAGGAATAGACCGCGAACACGTTCGGCACGAAGCCGAGTCGCTCGCGCGCCTTGGCGAAGAGCTTGCGGAGGTCCTCGGGCAGCGTCGACTCCTCAGGTACCTCGAAGTGCGAGCCGGTGTCGCTCATCGCCCCTCCCAGTTCGGTTGGCGCTTCTCGCGGAAGGCGCGCGGGCCCTCCTGGGCGTCGGCGCTTTGGTAGACCGGCTCGTAGATCGCGTCGGCGAGCTCGAAGGCGCGACCGAGCGGCAGGCCCGCGACCTCGCGGACCATCCGCTTGCCGGCGGCGACCGTCAGCGGCGCGTTGGCGGCGATCGCCGCGGCGATTTCGCCCGCCGCCTCGTCGAGGCGCTCGGGCGCCGCGAGCTCGTTGACCAGGCCGAGCTCGTAGGCGCGCTGCGCGGTGATCGGGCGGGCGGTGACGAGCAGCTCGAGTGCGACGCGCGGCGGGATCATCCACGGCAGCGGCGCTGCCCAGGGGGCGCCGCGTCCCCAGCGCGCCTCGGTGATCGCGAAGGTTGCGTCCGTCGCCGCCACGCAGAGGTCGGCCATCTGCGCGAGCAGGAAGCCACCGGCGAGGGCGGCGCCCTGCACGGCGGCGATGACCGGCTTCTCGATCCGCGAGTCGCGCTGGAGGTGGGGGATCCAGTCGGGCGGCGGGACGCCGAGCGAGGTCTCGGCCATCTCCTTGAGGTCCGCTCCGGCACAGAAGACGGGTCCAGCCCCGCGCAGAACGGCGACACGCGCGGCGTCATCTGAGGCAACGCGGGCGAAGGCTTCGCGCAGGCCCTCGCGGAGCGCCTCGTTGAGCGCGTTGCGCGCCTGCGGCCTGTTCATCGTCAGCCACGCGACGCCGTCGCGAATCTCATAGATCACGATCTCGCTCTCGCCGCTGCTCATCTGCTCTCACCTCGCGGTCTGTAGGCGCTGACCAGCATGTCGTGGTAGCCGTCGGCGATCTGGCGCGGACGAAGGCGCCCGCCGACGCGGTACCAGGTCGGTGTGTAGTTGACCATGCCGAGCAGCGCGAGAAGCGCGAGGCGGCGGTCGTCGACGATCAGCGAGCCGTCGCGCTCGCACTGCGCGAGCAGACCGTCGAGGATCCGCTCGAACGCGAGGCGCTTGGCGCGGATGTCGCCCCACTGCGGTTCGCGCTCGATGACGTGCCGCTCCTGCTGGAAGACGCGCATGTGATCGAGGTGGGCGGCGATGTGCTCGACCCACACGTGGAGCAGCTCGCGAAGACGCTCGAGCGGCGGCTCGGTGCTGTCCGCATCGGCGATCTCCTCGGCGCGCTCGAGCAGTGGGTCGAGCAGCTCGTCGCAGATCGCCACGAGCAGGTCGTCGCGGCTTGCGACGTAGTGGTAGAGGGCGCCGGCGGTGAGGCCCGTCTCCTCAAGCAGGGCGGCGACCGAGGTCGCGTGGTAGCCGCGCTCGGCGAACACGTGCGCGGCGGCATCGACGACGTCGCGACGGCGGCGATGGTAGCGGGCGCGAAGAGCTGGGCGAGTGGGTGCAGCGGGCATCTCAGAGCAGAAATCAGAACGTTTGCTCTGTATAGTTGCACGCCATGGACTTCGACCTCT
>DATGHN010000385.1:0-3523 GCA_035308005.1 Solirubrobacteraceae bacterium | reverse complement strand
GAGGCGACCGACCTGCTGCTCGGCGAGATCCGCGGCCGCTTCCGCTATCTAGTCGACGTCGGCCTCGGTTACCTCACGCTCGACCGCCAGTCGCGCACGCTCTCGGGCGGCGAGGTGCAGCGGATCAATCTCACCACCGCGCTCGGCACCTCGCTCGTCAATACGCTATTCGTGCTGGACGAGCCCTCGATCGGCTTGCGCCCGCGTGACATGCAGCGGGTCATCGGCGTGATGAAGCGCCTGCGCGACGCCGGCAACTCGCTCGTCGTGGTCGAGCACGACCCGCAGATCATGCTCGAGGCCGACCGCATTCTCGATCTCGGGCCGGGCGCCGGCGAGCGCGGCGGGCAGATCGTCTTCTACGGGAGCCCGCAGGAGCTGCGCGCGAGCACCGGGTCGCTCACCGGCGAGTACTTAAGCGGCCGCAAGGCCGTGGTGCCGCTACCGCGCCGGACGGCGGCCGCCGCCCACGGTGCGGGAGCGCGCGCCGGCGCAGCTCACGGCAGCGACGGCGTCGTGGCGGAGGCGCGCTCCAATCGCTGGCTCGAGCTCAAGGGGGCCACCGAGCACAACCTGAAGAACCTCGACGTGCGCATCCCCTTGAAGCGCCTCGTGTGCGTCACCGGTGTCTCGGGCTCCGGCAAGTCGACGCTGGTCGAGGACGTCCTCTACCCGGCGCTCCTCAAGTACCGCGGCAGGCCGACTGAGGCCCCCGGGCAGTTCGCGGGCCTCGCCGGCGCCGAGCTGATCGACGATGTGGTCATGGTCGATCAGAACGCCATCGGCCGCACCACCCGCTCCAACCCCGCGAGCTACGTCGGCGCCTTTGATGCGATCCGCGCCCTCTTCGCCGCCGAGCCCGCCGCGCAGGAGCGCAAGTACACCGCCGGCACCTTCAGCTTCAACTCCGGCAACGGCCGCTGCCCCACCTGCAGCGGCAACGGGTTCGAGCACGTCGAGATGCAGTTCCTCTCGGACGTTTACCTCCGTTGCCCGGATTGCAACGGGCGGCGCTATCGCGACGAGGTGCTCGACATCCGCCGCGAGGGCGCCGACGGCCGCCGCGCCCACATCGCCGAGGTGCTCGACATGACGGTGACCGAGGCGGGCGCCTTCTTCGCGGATGCCGCCGAAGTCGCCGCGCGCCTCGCGCCGCTCATGGACGTCGGGCTCGAGTACCTCAAGCTCGGCCAGCCGGTGCCGACGCTCTCCGGCGGGGAAGCGCAGCGCCTGAAGCTCGCCGGTCATCTCGCCGAGGCCGGCTCGGTGCTCTCGAGCACCACGCACAAGGGCAAGCTCTTTCTCTTCGACGAGCCGACCACGGGACTGCACTTCGAGGACGTCGCCAAGCTCCTCAAGGCCTTCCGCAAGCTCCTCGCCGCGGGGCACTCGCTGCTCGTGATCGAGCACAACCTCGACGTCATCGGCGCCGCCGACTGGATCATCGACTTAGGGCCCGAGGGCGGTGAGCGCGGGGGCGAGATCGTCTGCGTGGGAACGCCGGCCGAGGTGAGCGCTGCGGGCGCCTCGCACACCGGGCAGGCATTACGCGCCTACCGTGCGGCGCTCGCCGCTCACGTGCCGGTCGCGTCCGAGGCGCGCGGGCACGAGTCCGCCGTCGCCGAGCCGCCCGCCGTCTACGGCGGCAACGGGCGCGGTCGCAACGCGATCGTCATCCATCAGGCCCGCGAGCACAACCTGAAGAACATCGACGTCGAGATTCCGCGCGATCGCTTCACGGTGATTACCGGCGTGTCCGGTTCCGGCAAATCGACGCTCGCCTTCGACATCCTCTTCAACGAGGGGCAGCGCCGCTACCTCGAGTCGCTCAACGCCTATGCGCGCCAGTTCGTGCAGCCGGCCGCACGCCCCGACGTGGATGCGATCTTCGGCATTCCGCCGACCGTGGCCATCGAGCAGCGCACCAGCCGCGGCGGCCGCAAGAGCACCGTGGCGACGCTCACCGAGATCTACCACTTCATGCGGCTGCTGTACGTGAAGCTCGGCACGCAGTACTGCCCGGACTGCGACGTCGCGATCGAGCCGCAGAGCGCCGACTCGATCGCCGCGCGGTTGCTGCGCGACTACCGCGGCAAGTCGATCGCGCTGCTCGCGCCGCTGGTCGTGGCGCGCAAGGGTTACTACACGGACCTGGCGAAGTGGGCGGCGAAGAAGGGCTTCAGGACGCTGCGCGTCGACGGCGAGCGCGTGCCGACCGCGCCGTGGCCGCGCCTGTCGCGCTTCCGCGAGCACACCATCGAGCTGCCGGTGGCCGAGCTTACCGTCGGCGCGCGGACCGACGTGGCGCTGCACGAGGCGCTCGCGCGGGCGCTCGATTTCGGCAAGGGGCTCCTCCACGTGCTGACGGCGAAGTCGGCGGCGGTCACGGTGTTCTCCACTAAGCGCGCCTGTCCCTCGTGCGGCAAGAGCTTCGCGGAGCTCGACCCGCGCCTGTTCTCCTTCAACTCGCGCCACGGCTGGTGCGGGAGCTGCTACGGCACCGGTGTCGAGATGCCGGGGTTCGACGCCGAGCAGTCGGGCGAGGAGCTGTGGTGGAACGAGTGGTACGACCGCGAGGCACCTGCCTGCAGTGCCTGCGAAGGCCACCGCCTGAATCCCGTGGCCCTCAGCGTACGCTTCCGCGGGCGCTCGATCGCTGCTCTGTCGTCCCAGTCGGTGGCGGCCAGCGCTGAGTTCTTCGCGCAGCTGCGCCTCAAACCCCGCGAGCGGGAGATCGCCCGCGACCTGCTGGCGGAGATCCGCGCGCGACTCAGCTTCCTCAGCCGCGTCGGCCTGGCCTATCTCGAGCTCGACCGCTCGGCGCCGACGCTCTCGGGCGGCGAAGCCCAGCGCATCCGCCTCGCCGCGCAGCTCGGCTCGAATCTCCAGGGCGTGTGCTACGTGCTCGACGAGCCGACCATCGGGCTGCACCCGCGCGACAACGACATTCTCCTCGAGTCGCTCGCCGGGCTCGCCGGAAACCGCAATACCCTGGTCGTCGTCGAGCACGACGAGGAGACGATCCGCCGCGCCGACCATGTGCTCGACCTCGGTCCCCAGGCGGGCGTGCGCGGCGGGGAGCTCGTCGCCGCCGGCAGCGTCGGCGACCTCATGGCCAATCCGCGCTCGACCACCGGGCGCTTCCTGCGCGAGCCCCTGCTCCATCCGCGCCAGCCCCACCGCGCGGTGACCGCCGACACCGCGCTCCTCATGCTCGAGCGCGTGAGGCTGCACAACCTGCGCGGCGGCGACGTGCGCATCCCGCTCGGACGGCTGGTGGTGATCACGGGCGTGTCGGGCTCGGGCAAGTCGACCGTGGCGCGTGACGTGCTGTATGCGAGCCTGAAGCGGCTGCTCGGCGCCACCGGCGGTGCGCGACGCCGGCGCGCGGGGGGTGCGCAGCCGGTCGGGTGCGCGGCGGTGCGCGGCGTCGAGCACCTGGGGCGCGTGCTCGAGGTGGATCAGACACCCATCGGCAAGACCCCGCGCTCCTGTCCGGCCACCTATATCGGCCTCTGGGACG
>DATGHN010000384.1:0-25289 GCA_035308005.1 Solirubrobacteraceae bacterium | reverse complement strand
TGTCGATCACGCCGCCAGCCAGTCACCCCCACCGCCGCCGCCGAAGGCGCGGATCGCGTCGTAGGCGACTTCTGACTCGTAGCCCGCGCGGATCAGGATGCCGAAGGCGCGTGCGCGTTCGCGATCATCGCGCGGCGCGCTGCTGAGGCGACGGCGCAACAGCGCGCTCGCCGCCTCGAGCTCACTGGTATGGGCGGTCCCCGCGAGCGCCTCATCGATCACGTCGCGCTCGACGCCGGCGCTCTCGAGCGCCTGGCGAATCCGCTCTACCCCCCAGCCGTCAATGCGGCGACGGTCCTCGACGAGCAGTCGCGCGTAGCGGGAGTCGTCGAGGTAGCCCTGCGCGCGCGCGGCCTCGAGCGCCCGCTCGGCGATATCGGGGTCAACGCGCGCCCGCAACAGGCGGCGCCGGAGCTGGGCGGCCGTGTGCTCGCGCTCGCCCAGATGGCGGTAGCAGCGCGCGATCGCCGCATCTAAAGGGTCCGATCCCCCAGTGCACGGCGCTTCGTCTGGGTTCACCGCGTCAGGCGGCGCGTTCGTCTGAGATCGAGATCGCGGCCGCCTCGGCGTCGATGTCGATCTCCTCACCGGCTTCGCTGGCCTCGATCGGGACCACGAGCGCGTTGCTGACCCCGAGCGCGTCGTAAATCCGCTGCTCGATGTCCTTGGACATCTCGGGATGCTCGTCGAGATAGATCTTGGAGTTGTTGCGCCCCTGCCCGAGGCGCTCCTCGCCGTAGGAGAAGAACGAACCGGACTTGGTGACGATGTTGTGCTCGAGGCCGAGGTCGATCAGGCAGCCCGACGCGGAGATCCCCTTGCCGAACTCGATGTCGAACTCGGCCTGCTTGAACGGCGCCGCGACCTTGTTCTTGACGACCTTGACGCGGACGCGGTTGCCGACCGCCTCGTTGCCGTCCTTGAGCGTCTCGATGCGGCGGATGTCGAGTCGTTGCGAGGCGTAGAACTTGAGCGCACGCCCGCCCGGCTGGGTCTCCGGGGAGCCGAACATCACGCCGATCTTCTCGCGAATCTGGTTAGTCAGGATGCAGAGCGTCTGCGTGCGGTTGAGGTTGCCGGCGAGCTTGCGCATCGCCTGCGACATCATCCGCGCCTGCAGGCCGACGCTCTGATCGCCCATCTGCCCCTCAAGCTCGGCGCGCGGCGTGAGCGCCGCGACGGAGTCGATCGCCACGACGTCGACCGCCCCCGAGCGCACGAGCATGTCGGCCACCTCGAGCGCCTGCTCGCCGAAGTCCGGCTGGGAGACCAAGAGCTCGTCGATGTCGACGCCGATCTCCTTGGCGTAGAGCGGGTCCATCGCGTGCTCGGCGTCGATGAACGCACACGTACCCCCCAGCTTCTGAGCCTCGGCGAGGACGTGGTAGATCAGCGTCGTCTTACCCGACGACTCAGGGCCGAAGACCTCGACGATGCGCCCGCGCGGGACGCCGCCGATGCCGAGCGCCAGATCCAGCGACAGCGCGCCGGTCGGGATCGCGGCGACGCGAACCTGCGCGCCGGGATCGCCCATCCGCATGACGGTGCCCTTGCCGAACTCACGCTCGATCTGGGTGAGCGCGCCCTCGAGGGCGGCTGCGCGGGCCTTTGCAGCCTTGTCTACTTCGGTCACGGTCATCGGCTTCACGGCTCCTGTCACGCTGAATCGGGGAGCCCACCATAGGGGCCGGCGCGGACAGAAAAAGCTGATCGCAGCGGCTTGTCTTCAGGCCGTGATTCGCGGCGCTGGGCCACGAACCACACGCCTGGGGGCGGTCCGGCGCCCGGCTCGTCCGTTTCGCGATCGCGGCTCACTCGCGCTTCAGCGAGATCCCAACGTTGGGCGCCACGAGCGAGGTGACATAGACCGGCCAGATCAGCGGTCCGCGGGTGCGGAAACTGACGAGCTCGCCGTCGGCGCTCGTGAAGGAACGCTCCGGGCTCGAGTAGCGACCGGTGTGGATGCGGAGGGTGTGCTGGCCCGGCTCGAGCGGGATCTCCACGGTTTCGTCGATCTTGTTTATCGAGCCGGCGCTGTTGCCGTCGAGTTCAATCTCGAATGGACCGCGGCGCAGCTCCATGAGCGGGTGTCTGCGTATCACTCTGAGCGTTGCTGACATCGCTGCTCTCCTTTCTTGACAGGCAGGCATCCCCTCCGCTCGGCTGATCGCCCGCCGCGGCGCGCCCCGGGTCGGGCGTCACGATCGGGCTCCGGTGATCAGACGCTCGCGGTCGAAGATCGCCGCTACCGCCCGCCATCCGAACCCGTCGATGATCAAGAGCGCCGCCGCTAGGGCGAGTGCGAGGCCGCTCGACGCCGTTATCACCCTGAACTGCATCAGCGCCACGATCACAAGCGGCGGCATGCTCCCGAGCACGCCCAGCTGCTGGGCGACGCGGACATCGCTCGAACGGGCGGAGATTGCGATCCCGACCCAGATCGACCAGCCGGCAAGCAGCGGGATGAAGAGCAACTGGACCAGGACGTGTGAGCCCGCGAAGATCGCCGAGGCGATCACCGTGCGGGCGAACAGCGCCGTCACCGCCAGGAAAATCCCAAAGATCGCGTAGGCGATCGTCAGCGTCGGGCCGGCCACCGCGAGCGCCTTCCCGACGAGGAACTCCTCGCGGCGGATCGGCGTGATCAGGACCGGCTCGAGGGTGCCCTGCTCGCGCTCCCCGACGACCGAGTAGGCCGCCAGGGTCGAGGGGATGAACGCGGGGATCAGCAGCATGTAGAGCAGCGAGAGACCGACCTTCGAGTCGAGCCTCGAGCTACTCACCGACGCCGAAGCCGTGAGCAGCTGCACCATCGGCGCCGCGATGAACAGCAGCGGCAGGAACGCCATCGTGCCGATCACGAAGCGGTTGCGCCGGTAATCGCGCAGCTCCTTGACGGCGATCGCCGCCACGCGCGTCCAGCTGAACCTCATCGCCGTCTCGCCTCCACGTCCTCGTCGATCAGCTCGAGGTAGACGTCCTCGAGGGAGTGGCGCGACTCGGCGATCGAGAGGATGTCGGCGCCGGCGTCGACCAGCGCGCGTGCGACGGCGGGCGCAGCGCTATCGGGGTCGGACACAGCGAGCTTGTACCCCGAGGGCACGCGCTCCCACCCTTCAACGTCGTGGACCGGATCAAACAGCGCCTGCGGATCATCGAGCGGCGCGCGAAGCCGCACGTCCAAGGATCGCGTGAAGAGCTGCGTGCGCAACTCGTCGGGGCGGCCGATCAAACGCAGCGTCGTATTGAGGATCGCGACCCGGTCACAGAGCCGCTCGGCTTCCTCCAGTCGGTGCGTGGTGAGAAAGATCGTGACGCCGCGCGCGCGAAGCGAGGCGATCAGCTCGTGAACCTCGCGTGTGGCGACCGGATCGAGTCCCGAGGTCGGCTCGTCGAGGAACAGCACCGCCGGGTCGTTGAGCAGGGCCCGGGCGAGCGCGACCCGCTGGCGCAATCCCTTCGACAACGACCGGCAGGCATCGCCTGCCCGGTCGACGAGGTTGACCGCCCGCAGCGCGCGCTCGATGCGGCCGGGAATATCGTCGAGCTCGTAGAGCCCGGCGAAGCAGCGCAGGTTCTCCATCACCGTAAGGCGCAGGTAGAGGCCGGGCGACTCCGGCATGATCGAGATGCGCGCCCGGATCGCCCCACCGTTCTCCTCACCGAGCGGAATGCCGGCGACCGTCGCAGACCCCGAGGTCGGCGCGATCAGCGTACCCAGCGTACGGACGGTCGTCGTCTTGCCCGCGCCGTTTGGGCCGAGGAAGCCGAACACCTCGCCGTAGCCGACCTCGAACGAGACGTCGTCGAAGGCGACGCGATCGCCGAAGCGCTTGGTCAGCTTCTCGACCACCAGCGCGGGTGGGCTGTCGTTGGTCGCGGCGCGCTCAGGCGCTGAGGAGTTCCCGAGCGCTTCGGGGACCGGTTGGCCCGTCATCGGCGCTCCTCCGCCCCGCCACCGCGATCCGGCGCTGCGAGGCGGCCGGGCGAAGCCGGATCGCCCAGCGCACTCCACTTCGTCGTAAGCCCGACTGCGGCTTTACAACGCACATCTCCACCGTAGCGGATCGAATTCGGCCTTTATGTAAGAGCGCCGACGCCCCCGGGCGGGCTAGAGCTCGATCGAGGCAAGCGGCGCGTAGTGGGCGCCGCCCGGGTCGAGCATCGAGTGAAACAGCGTCACGGCCGTCGGCGAGAACTCGCGCGCCGGAGTCGGCTCGAGCGCCCGCGCTCGCTCCGCTCCGGGGCGCATCCGAGCGACCGTCACGTGCGGGCGAAAACGCTGGCGCGGAGGGCTCCAGCCGATTGCGCGCTCGAGCTCCGAGCAAAGCGCGCTGTGAAGCCCGGCGAGCGCCCCGTCGGGGTCGGCGATCTCGACCGCCAGCACGCGCGGTTGGCGCGGCGGAAGCCACGCCGGCGCGCCGGTGCAAAGCGGCCCGACCGCCGCGGCGAGCTCGTGGACTGCAGCGAGTGTCCGCTTGAGCTCGCCAAGCGCGGATGACGGCTGGGAGCCGAGGAAGCAGAGCGTCAGGTGTAGCGAGGAGACGTCCAGGCAGCGCGCTTGGCTCCCCCGCCCAAGCGCGCTCCGCGCCCACCCAGCAAGCTCCGCGCGGACCGACCGCGGCGGCTCGGCGGCGATGAAGAGCCGCAGCTCGCCGCTCACTGCGAAGGCGGATCGGACTCGCCGAGAAGCAGGCGTCGCAGGAGGTGCATCGCAGCGGTCGTACTGCGATCGCGGATGTCGGAGCGGTGCCCGCGCTGGCTCGCCTTGCGAACGAGCCGGCGACCGTCGGGCCCGACGATCGCGATGAAGACGAGACCGACCGGCTTCTCCGCGCTGCCGCCGTCGGGACCGGCGATGCCCGTGATCCCGATCCCGATGTCGGCGCCGACGACGCTGCGCGCGCCCTCGGCAAGAGCCTCGGCGACCTCGGCGGAGACCGCGCCGTGCGCTTCGAGCAGCGCCGCCGGCACCTCCGCGAGCCGCTCCTTGATGTCGTTTGAGTAGGCGACGATGCCGCCGTCGAGGTACGCGGATGAGCCCGGCCGCTCGGTCAAACGTCCGAGCATCTCACCGCCCGTGCAGGACTCCGCGACCGAGACCGTCAGACCCTGCTCGATCAGCATCGCGGCGACCTGGTCGTCAACCTGGCTTCCGTCGTCTGAGAAGAGCACATCGGCATGGCGCTCGCAGACGATCCGCTCGAAGTCGGCGTAGACGTCTGCCGCAGGCGGCTCAAAGCGCGTGACGATCTCCAGTTCGCCGCCGCGCACGCACGTCGTGACCTCGATCTGCTCAAGCGGCACCCCGGCCGCCTCAACCGCGCGAAGCGTCGTCGCGATCTCTGACTCCGGGAGCCCGTAGAGGCGCAGCGTGCGCTGCTCATAAACCGTCGCGCCGGCGACGGCAGTCGCGAAGACGGTGGTTTTCGTCGCCTCCTGCCACAGCGGCTGGAGCTCGCGCGGCGGGCCTGGCAGGACGACGACGGTCGGTCCGGCGGTCCCTTCGGCAGGCGGCACGACAAGCCCCGGAGCGGTCCCGACCGGCTCGAGAATCGTCGCTCCGCGCGGGATCAGGGCCTGCTTTGCGTTCGAGCTGCGGATCGTCTCCTCGGTCAGATGGGGCCAGCGGGCCCGAAGCGGCAGCACGATCGCCGCGATGCGTTCCTCGAGCGCCTCATCGAGCACCATCTCGCGGCCGCAGAACTCGCCGACGACGGTCGCCGTCAGGTCGTCCGCGGTGGGGCCCAGGCCGCCGCTCGTCACGACCAGCCCGACGCCGAGGCGCGCGCAGAAGCGCAGCGCCTCGAGCATGTCCACGGGACGGTCGCCGACGATCGTCACGTGCATCAGATCGACGCCGAGCTCGCGCAGCCGCTCGGAAAGCCAGGGGCCGTTGCGGTCGCTGACGCGGCCGCTCAGCACCTCGGTGCCGGTGACGACGATCGCCGCGCGGGCGCTCACGTGCAGTGCGGGGCCTGGGTCGCTGCGAGGACCGTTGCGTGGCCGCGAGTGATTCTGTAGACGGCTGTTGCAGAGGCGGCGTCGACGGTGACTTGGTGCCCGTTGACGCTCAGCTTCGCACTTCCGCCCGAGAAACTGATGCGGAAGTCGCGTTCGGCGTGGTAGGCCGGCGTTACGGTCCCCGCGGCAAGAAGTTGCGTGGTGGTCGCGCTGCCCGTTGCCGGGAGGCGCTGGTGGCGGGTGCCGTGCGTCGTGTAGCCGATCATGCAGACGCGCACCGCCGTGGTCGCCGAGATCGACAGCGCGACCTGGTCCGTCGTTGAGGTGTGCTGGGTATGCGATTGCGTCGACTTCGTGCGCGAGCTGGTCGTCTGAGTTGTGCGGGTCGGCGGCGTCTTGCCATTGCCCTTCGTGAGCTCGTGAATCGCGAAGATCGCCGCCGCGATCAGAAGGATCAGGAGGGCGATAGCGAGCATGCGCCCGGAGGGGCCCTGCCGGCCTCCGCGATCACCCTGGCGATCGCGGCCGCCTCCGCCGCTGTGGCGGCTCGGCGAGGGGGCGTACTCGAGCTCCGCCGGATCGGGGTGGATGCGCTTGAAGTCGTCGACGAGCATCCGGCCGTCGAGGCCGAGCATGTCGGCATAGGTGCGCAGGAACGCCTTGGTGAAGGTGTGCCCCGGAAGCAGGGCCCACTCCTCGTCCTCGAGCGCGCGCAGATACTTGGCGCGGATCTTCGTCCGCGTCTCGAATTCGGCAATGTCGAGGTGCTGGCGCATCCGCGCCTCGCGCAGCTTCGCGCCGATGTCAGTCATTTCGAGGCCAAGGGTATCCGCCCACCGGGGCGGATCACGGTCCGCCCGCGTCCTTGCACGCTGCGGATGAGGCGCCTAGGCCGGCGAGTCGTCGCCCGCCTCGCCGGCGGGCGAGGACGAGCGGCTGCCGAGCGCCGCCAGCACCTGCGGCAGATCGGCCTCCGAGACGAGCACCTGTCGCGGTTTTGATCCCTCGAACTCGGAGACGATCCCGCGTCGCTCGAGCATGTCGATCAGCCGTCCGGCCCGCGTGTAGCCAAGCCGCATGCGCCGCTGGAGCATCGATGTCGATGCGACGCCCATCTCGACGACGAGCGCGATCGCGTCCTCGAGCAGCGGGTCCTCATCGGGGTCGAAGCCGTCCTCGCGGCCCTCCTCGGCGGGCGCCGGCTCGACGTCCTCGAGAAGCCCGGCTTGAAACTCGGGTTCGCCCTGGCGGCGCCAGAACTCGGTCAGGTTCGCGATCTGACCCTCGTCGATGTAGGCGCCCTGGATCCGCTGCGGCGCGGAGCTGCCGATCGGCGAGAACAGCATGTCGCCGGCTCCGAGCAGCGATTCGGCGCCGTTTTGGTCGAGGATCACGCGCGAGTCCGTCTGTGAGGAGACGGCGAAGGCGATCCGCGACGGGACGTTGGCCTTGATCAGGCCGGTGATCACGTCCACGCGCGGAGACTGGGTGGCAAGTACCAGATGGATGCCGACGGCGCGCGCCTTCTGGGCGAGGCGGATGATCGCCGTCTCGACGTCGGCCGGCGCGACCATCATCAGGTCGGCGAGCTCGTCGATCACGCACAGGATGTAGGGCAGGGCCGGGTCGCCGCGCTCTGCGCGCACGCGGTTGAGCTCGACCAGCGAGCGCGTCCGCGCCAGCGACATCATTCCGTAGCGCTGCTCCATCTCGCGGACGAGGTTGCCGAGCGCGTTGGCGGCCATCCGCGGGTTCGTGATGACCGGCGTCAGCAGATGCGGGATCGACTCGTAGTGGTTGAGCTCGACCTGCTTGGGGTCGATCAGGACGAGCCGCACGTCATGCGGCGTAGCGCGCAGGAGGATGCTCGAGAGCATCGCGTTGACGGCGCCGGACTTGCCCGAGCCCGTCGTGCCTGCGACGAGCAGGTGCGGCATGCTCGCCAGGTCGGCGCCGATCGCACGGCCAGAGACGTCCTTGCCGAGCCAGACCGCCAGCGGCGACCAGTCGACCGGCGGGTCCTGGTAGACGTCGCCGAGGCGAACGATCCGCCGCTTGGCGTTGGGAACCTCGACGCCAACCGCCTGCTTGCCGGGGATCGGGGCGAGGATCCGCACGTCGGTGGCGGCGAGCGCGTAGGCGAGGTCGTCCTTGAGGTTCGCGACCTTCGACACCTTGATCCCCGGCGCAAGGCGCAGTTCGTACCGCGTGATGTGCGGACCGGTGACCGTTCCGATCACCTTCGCCTGCACCCCGAAGTGCCCGAGCGCCTCGAGCAGTCCCGCGGTCACGGCCTTCTGTCCCGCCGTGTCGGGGCGGACCTGCTCGGCGCTCGAGCGCGTCAGAAGGCTCGGGCGCGGCAGGCGCCAGTCAAACGACGGGTCGTCGGTCACCGACGCGCGGAAGCGGCCCTGCGGAGTCAGCTGCGAAGCCTCGATCGCGGCCGCGCTCGACTCCTCCGCGACCGCCTCGAAGTCCTCGGTCTGCGCATCGTCGTCCTGCGGCTCGGGATCCGGCTCGAGAAACGCCGGGATCTCGATCGGCGCGGGCGCCTCGACGTGCGTCGCGCGCACGATCAGCTCGCGGTCCTCGGGTTCGGGCGGAACGATTCGCGCCGCGCGCCGTCGCCGTGCCTCCTCGGCCGCGCGCTCTCGCTCGGCGCGGATCGCGCGAGCGGCAAGAACACCGCCCTCGCGGATCAGCACCGCAAGTCGCCCGCCGCTCAAGAGCATCACGGCGGCGATCGCCAGGAAGACGGCGAGGATGTGAGCACCGGTCACGCCGATCGCCTGCGAGGCAACCCACAGCTCCGCCTGGCCGAGCAAGCCACCGTGAGCGCGGAAGAACGAGGCGGACCAGAAGCTGTGGGCGCTTCCCGCGGCGAGGATCAGCAGCGCCGCCGCCAGAAGCAGTGCCGCGCCGCTTCGAAGCGCGCCGAGCGGCGGTAGCACGGGCCGCATCCACAGAATCACTCCGGCGCCGCCGATCGCCACGGGCATCCCGAGGCGCGCCTTGCCGAACAGCCAGCCCAGCGCGCGAGCAAACGAGTCGCCGCCGCTGCCGCCGTCCCAGTGGGCATAGATCACGAACCCGAGCAGGACGCCGATCGCCGCCAGGGCCAGCCCGAGGACGTCGTAGTGGCGCTGCTGAAGGCGGATGCCGCGCACGCCGCGCCGTGCGCGGCGACGCGTGCGTCGCCTGGGCGCAGCACGTTTACGCCCGCTTGGCCGGCGGGCCTTGGTCCGGCGTGCGGTGGCCATTTGTCCGGCCCTTTCGACGCGCCTGGGCGTTTGCCTGCCGTGTCACGGCGGCCGTGGCCTTTCAAGCAGGCCTAAAAATCGGCGGAAGCAGCCTCACACTGCCCTAACATCGCCGTAAATGGTGGATTTCGACCGCTCCCCCCGCGTACTCGTCGTCGAGGATGACGGCGACATCGCTGACGTGCTCCAGCGTTCGCTGCGCCTCGAGGGCTACGACGTCCGGATCGCCCCCGACGGGCAGGCTGCCCTCGACGAGGCGACGGCCTTCCTGCCCGACCTCGTCGTCTTGGACCTCGGTCTCCCCAAGATCGACGGGATCGAGGTCGCCCGAGAGCTGCGCCGCGACGACATGGTGCCGATCCTGATGCTCACCGCGCGCGACGCAGTCGAAGCGCGCGTCACCGGTCTCGACGCCGGCGCGGACGACTACCTCGTCAAGCCGTTCGAGCGCCAGGAGCTGCTTGCCCGAATCCGCGCGCTGCTGCGCCGCACGCCCCCGCGCGGCAGTGCTCCCTTGCGTGTCGGCGACCTGAGCCTCAACCCCGACACCCACGAGGTCCAGCGCGGCGATCGCAACATCGAGCTCACCCAGCGCGAGTTCGAGCTTCTCGAGTACCTGATGCGCAATGAGCGGATCGTGATCTCCCGGCAGCGACTTTTGGATGAGGTTTGGGGGTACGACCCGTTCTCGACGACGAACACGATTGAGGTGTTCGTCTCCAACCTGCGCCGCAAGCTCGAGGCCGGCGGAGAGAATCGCCTGTTGCATACGATCCGCGGCGCCGGCTATGTCCTCCGTGCCTAACGGCCGGCTCACGCGGCATCTGCACCGGCTGCCGATTCGCCTACGCCTTGCGACGAGCGTGGCGGCGGTCGCGTTCGTGATCCTTGTCGCCTTCGCGGTGATCATCGGACAGATCAGCGCCCATCGGCTGCGCTCGACTTTCAACGCCGAGGTGCAGGCGAACGGGATCGCGCTCAGCCATCACGGCCTGACCCTGGGCGGCACCGAGAGCAATCCCACGATTACGCCATCAGTGCCGTTGTTCGGTGGCGCCGGCGCCGTGGTTCGCATCCTTTCCGAGGACGGCTCCAGAGTGATCGTCGGTTCGAAGCTCAACCTCGGCAACCCGGTCGACGAAAACCAGGAGACGCTCGACGTCAACGGCTACCGCGTGGTCAACATTCCGGTCAGCCTCAATTTCGGCACTCAGGGCTGGGTGCAGTACGCGCAGCCGCTCAGCACCGTCAACAGCGAGATCGGCTGGCTCGAGCTGATGCTGCTGCTCGGCGCGCTGATCGGCACGGTACTCGCGTTCGGCGCCGGCTCGCTGGTCGCGCGGCGCTCGATCGCCCCCGTCGCCGAGCTGACCGCGGCCGCCGCCGACATTGAGCGCACGCGCGACCCCAACACGATCCTGCCCGAGCCGATCGCCGACGATGAGATCGCCGAACTCTCGCGGACCCTCAGCCGCATGCTGACCTCGCTGAGCGACGCGCGCAACGAGACCGAGGCGATGCTCGAGCGCCAACGGGAGTTCGTCGCCGACGCCTCGCACGAGCTGCGCACGCCGCTGACGAGCGTGCTGGCCAATCTCGAACTGCTCGTCGACTCCCTGCACGGCCCTGACCGCGACGCGGCCGAGTCGGCTCTTCGCTCGACGAACCGGATGCGTCGCCTGGTCGGCGACCTGCTGCTACTGGCGCGAGCCGACGCGGCACAGACACCGTTCCGCGAGCCGCTCGATTTGGGCGACGTCGTCGTCGAGGCGGCAAGCGAACTTGGACCCGCGGCCACCGCCCACACGATCGAGCTCGATGTGCGCCCCACCCCCGTGCTCGGCGCGCGCGACGACCTCCAGCGCGTCGCCACCAACCTGATCGAGAATGCGCTCCGTCACACGCCGCCGGGCACGCGGATAACGGCGAGCACGCGGGTCCTCGCGGACGGCGGCGCCGAGCTCGTCGTGGCCGACGATGGCCCGGGCATCGCGCCTGAGACCCGGGCGACGCTGTTCGAGCGTTTCGTGCGCGGCGCCGGCGACCGCGGCGGATCCTTTGGCCTCGGCCTCGCGATCGTCGCCGCCGTCACGCAGGCGCACGGCGGGACAGTCGCCGTCGACACCTCGCCGCACGGCGGCGCGCGCTTCACGGTGCGTCTGCCGGTCGTTGAGGCAATCGGCGAGCCTGTCGCCGAGCCGCTTGCGGCCGAGCCCGTCTGAGCTCGCCGTACATTTCGGCGATGGAGATTCGCCGGCTCGGATCCGCCGACGCGGACGTGTTCCGCGAGATCCGCCTGCGCGCGCTCGAAGACGCGCCCTATGCGTTCGCCTCTTCGCTCGCCGACGAAAGCGCCAGCGGGCCCGACTTCTGGCAGGGACGCGTCGATGAGGGCGCCACCGCGCGCAAGGGAGCGATCTTCGCGGCGATCGACGAGAACGGCCGCGCCGCCGCAATGGCGGGCGGGTTCTTTCCGCAGCTGGGCGACGCGGAGGCCGTGCTCTGGGGTATGTGGGTCGCGCCCGAGGCCCGGCGCGGCGGTCTCGCACGCGAGCTCGTCGAAGCGGTGGTTGGCTGGGCGCGCTCGCGTGGCGCTCGACGTTTGCGGCTGTGCGTGAGTGAGACCGAGCGCTCGAGGCCCGCCGCGGCGCTCTACGGTGTGCTCGGCTTCAACTACGTCGGCGAGCGCGAGCCGCTCGCCTCGGACCCGGCGATCAGTACGGTGACGATGGTCAAGGACCTTGCCGACGGCTCGTGAGCGCTGCTAGCCTCGCGCCATGAAGCCCCGCTTCGCACCCATCTACGCGGTCTATGTCGCGCTGATCGGTCTCCAGGCGGGGCTTGCCTTCTCGGTGTCGTCGGTGACTGACACGAGGCCGGCCGTCGTGGCGGTGTGCGCCGTGGCGGTTGTCTGGCTCGCGTTCCGCTCGCGCACCGCTTGGTGGCTGCTCCTGTATCTGAACACCGCGCCGTTGCTGGCTGCCGTCGCGGTCGCGGTTTCGACCGCCCCGTGGGCCTGGGGCACGGGGCTCTGGATCCTCGTCGCGACCTGCGCCGCGATCGAGGCGACGCTGCTGTCAGCGCCGATGCGCCGTTATGTGCAGGCGCGCGATCAGCTCGCAACCGCCTGACGGTCTGACGCGGTCAGACCTCGACGACGACCGGCAGCACCATCGGGCGCCGCCGCAGGCGCTCCCAGATCAGGGCACCGAGGTGGTCGTGGAGAAGCTGCTGGAGATGCTCGACGTCGCGAACCCCCTCCTTGGCGGCCCGTTCGAGTGAGTCCTCGACTGTCTCCTTGATCTCATCCACCACCTGACCGGCCTCGTCCATGAAGGCCACGCCGCGGAAGATCACCTCGGGGTCGGCGACCGAGCCCCCGTCCTTCTCGGAGATCGTCGCCACGACGATGAAGATCCCATCCCCAGAGAGCATGCGGCGATCGCGCAGCGCCGCGTCGGCGACATCGCCGATGTCCACGCCGTCGACGAAGATCATCCCCGCGCCCTCCGGCGTGCCGAAGCGCGCGCCGCGGGCGTCGAGCTCGAGCACGTCGCCGTTCTCGGCGCAGAAGATCGCCTCGGACTCGATGCCCACCGACTCAGCGAGCTCGGCGTGGAGCTGCAGGCGCTTGTAGTCGCCATGGAACGGCATCACGTAGCGCGGCTTGGTCAGGTTCAACATCAGCTTGATCTCCTCGGTGTAGCCGTGCCCCGAGGCGTGGATCTGCGCATCGCGCGTCGTTACCACCTTGCAGCCGATGTGGTAGAGGCGATCGATCGTGTCGTTGACCGCGCGCTCGTTGCCGGGCACGGGCGTCGCCGAGAAGACGACCGTGTCGCCGTCGTGAAGCTTGACCTGCGGGTGGTCGCGGTAGGCCATCCGCCGAAGCGCCGACAGCGGCTCGCCCTGCGAGCCCGTCGAGATCACGATGATCCGGTCGTCTCGGAAGTCCTCGATCTCGCGCGCCGGGATGATCAGTCCGTCGGGCACCTCGATGTGCCCGAGTGTGCCCCCGATCGCGACGTTCTTTCGCATCGAGCGCCCGACGAGGGCGACCTTGCGCCCGAGCACGGCGGCGGCGTCGATGACCTGCTGGACGCGGTGGATGTTGGAGGCGAAGCTCGTCACGATCACGCGTCCCTGCGCGTCGCGGAAGACCTGCTCGAGGTTTGGTCCGACGATTGACTCCGACGGCGAGAACCCGGGCCGGTCGGCGTTCGTCGAGTCCCCGCAGAGGAGCAGGATCCCCTCGGCGCCGAGTTGCGCGAGCCGCGACATATCAGCCGGCTCGCCGTCGACCGGGGTCTGGTCGAACTTGTAGTCGCCGGTCACGAGCACCGTGCCGATCTCGCTCGTCAGCGCGACCGCGCTCGCGTCGGGGATCGAGTGCGTCATGTGAATCATCTCCAGCGTGAACGGGCCGAGCTCGACGTCCTCGCCGTCATCGAGATCGATCAGCTCGACGTCGCGAAGCTTGTGCTCTTCGAGCTTCGAGCGCGCCATCGCCATCGTCAGCGGTCGCCCGTAGACGGGCGGCGTGTCCTCGAGCTCGCGCAGCACCCACGGCAGCGCGCCGAGGTGGTCCTCGTGACCGTGCGTGACAATGATCGCCTCGATGTCCTCCGCGCGGCCCCGCAGGTAGCCGAAGTCCGGCAGCACGAGGTCGATCCCGAACATCTCAGGGCCCGGGAAGCGCAGCCCGACGTCGACGACGACGATTCGGCCGTCGTACTCGACGACCGTCATGTTCTTGCCGATCTCCCCCAGGCCGCCCAGTGGCAGCACGCGCAGCGCGCTCACGCGGTCACGTGGCCAAGCAGGTTGTGGCGCTCGAGCATCGCCCGAACGGCCTCGCGCTCGACCTCATCGGCCTCGACCATCGGCAGGCGAAGGCTGCCGACGCGGTGGCCGAGCATGTCGAGCGCGGCCTTGGTGCAGGTCGGGCTGGCGGTCATGAAGAGCGTGGCGTAGACGTCTCGCAGCGACTCGTCGATCGCCGCCCGGTTCTCGGGCTCATCGATCATGCGATGCATCTGCACCCCGACGACGTGGCTCGAGACGAGGATCCCGCCGCACTCGCCCATGTCGAGCGTCTGGGCAAAGAGCGTGTCGTCGCCGGCGTAGACGCCGAGGCCGTCGACAGGTGCGAGGTTCGCGGCGTTGCTTTGCTTGACGTAATCGAGGCGCTCGATCTGCGCGAGCTCGGCGAGCAGGTCGTTGGGCATGTCGGTGCCGGTGCGCTGCGGGATGTTGTAGAGGATCACCGGCGTCGAGCTTGCCGCCGCGACCGCGCCGAAATGGGCGAGCATGCCGCGGCGATTCGGGCGGTTGTAGTAGGGCGTCGCCGAGAGCACGGCGTCGACACCGGCCGCGCACGCGCGCTCGGTCAGCGAGACGGCGTGGCGCGTGTCGTTGGAGCTCGTCCCGGCGATGATGCTCGCGCCCTCGGGACGCTCGCGAACCGCCAGCTCGACGAGTGCGATCTGCTCATCGTCGGTGAGCGTCGAGGCCTCGCCCGTCGTCCCGCAGACGACGAAGCCGTCCGAGCCGTTGGCCGCCAGATGAGCCATCAGCGAGACGAAAGCGTCCTCATCGACGCGCAATTGCTCATCGAAGGGCGTGACGATCGCCGTCAGTAGGACTCCGAGGTCGGTCATCGGCTCTCAGTATCGCAAGGCGCGCGGCGCGCGGGCGGCCTCAGTCTGTGAACAGGAGCTGTTCCAGCCCGACGACCGGCGAGCGGTCAAGGGAGGCGACGCGGCGCACCGCAAGGAGCATCCCGGGCATGAAGGAATCGCGCGAGGTCGAGTCGTGGCGGATCGAAAGCGTCTGCCCGACGTCGCCGAGGAGCACTTCCTGGTGAGCGACGAGGCCCGGCAGGCGCACGGAGTGAATCGGCGGCTCCGCGCCGCCGCTGGCGGCCGCCATCAGCGCCGCGGTCCTCGCGGCGGTGCCGCTCGGCGCGTCGACCTTCGCGTCGTGGTGGAGCTCGATGATCTCGGCGGCCGCCATGTGCCGCGCGGCCTCTGCGGCGAAGCGCATCATCAGCACACCGCCGATCGCGAAGTTCGGCGCGATGAAGGCGTTCGCGCCGCCGACGCCCTCGAGCGCCGAGACGTCGAAGCCGGTCGTGCCGATGACGACGTGGACGCCGGCTTCGAGACAGGCGATCGCGTTTGCGAGCACCGCATCCGGCTGCGTGAAGTCGACAACGACGTCACAGTCGCTAAGGATCGACGCGAGCTCGACGCCGAGCCGCGGATCGGCACGCCCACTGAGCTCAAGGTCGGACTGCGCGGCGATAGCCGCGCAAGCGGCCTCCCCCATCCGCCCGGCGGCGCCGGCGACGCCGACTCGGATCAAAGCGCCTCCGCGAGCTCCGGAAGCAGCGGAGCGAGCGCGAGCCGGAAGGCCGCCTCGTCGCGCCCGATCGCCGCGGCGCTCAGACGCTGCGGCGCGAGGAGCTCGCTGGCCAGTGCCGCGACCGACTCCGCATCGACAGCGTCGATTCGCGCCAGCGTTTCGTCGATCTCGAGGATCGGCATCTGTGCGAGCACCGCCGAGCCGAGGCGCTCCATGCGGGCGCCGGTCGACTCCATGCCGAGGACGATCCGGCCCTTCACGTTGTCCTTGGCGCGAGCCAGCTCGGTTGCGTCGACGGGCTGTTCGCGGATTCGCCGCAGCTCGTCGGCGAGGACTCCGCAGACCTCGACGAGGTTTTCGGGCCTGGTGCCGACGTAGAGGCCGATCTGGCCGGTGTCGCGATAGAGGCTCTGAAAGGTGAACACCGAATAGGCGAGGCCGCGTTGCTCACGCACGGCCTGAAAAAGCCGAGATGACGAGGTGCCGCCGAGGATGCTGTCGAGCACGCGCAGCGCGAAGCGGCGCTCGTCATCGCGAGGGATCGCGGTGCCGCCAAGCGTCAGGTGGTACTGCTCGGTGTCGCGCTCGCGAAAGCGCGCCGTCGCCGGCGCGGCCACCGCGGCGCTCTCGGGCGGCATACCCGAGTCCGACGGCGCGCGCTCGAACGCGGCGCGCGTCCATTCGACGAGCGGCTCGTGGTCGACGCTGCCGGCGGCCGCGACGACGATGTTCCGCTTGAAGTAGCGGCCGGCGTGAAAGTCCAGGAGTTGCTCGCGCGTCGCCGACGCGACGACGTCGGCGCGCCCAAGCGTCGAGCGTCCGAGGCCGTCGTCGGGGAAGATCGTCTCGCCGAGCACGTCGAAGATCAGCTCCTGGGGGTCGTCTTCGTACATAGCGATCTCTTCGAGGACGACCTCGCGCTCCTCGGAGAGCCCCGAGAGCACCGGGGCGGTGACCATCTCGCCCATCACGTCGAAGGCTCGCTCGAGGTGCTCATCGAGGACGCGGGCATAGACCGACGTCATCTCCTTGCCTGTGCCGGCGTTCAGCTCGGCGCCCATCGAGTCGAAGATCTGGTCGATCTCCTCGGAGGCGTAGCTGGCCGTCCCGCGGAAGAGCATGTGCTCGAGCAGGTGCGAGAGCCCTGCCTCGGCCTCGCTCTCGCTGCGCGAGCCGTTGCCGATCCAGATCCCGAGCGCCACCGAGCGCACCGCGGGGACGCGCTCAGAGACGACGCGCACGCCACCGTCGAGCTCGGTGATGACGTGCGCGTTCGCCAACGCCTTCTCCTTCGCGGCTAGCTGTCGCGGTGACGCGGGCGCCCGGAACCGCGGCGGTCGCCGTTGCGCCCGCCGCTGTCGCGATCACGCTCACGCGGACGGCGCGGGCCGCGATCGCCGCCCCCGCCACCACCGGCGGTCGCGAGCGTCGTCAGTTCCTCTGTCGTCTTGCCGGCGATCTCGGGGTCATCGCTGCGCCGCACGCCGATCCGGCCGCGCTCGCGATCCACCTCGACCACCTTGACCGTGATCTCGTCGCCCTTGCTGAGCACCTCCTCGACGGTCTCGACGCGGTTGCCCGGTGAGACGTTCGAGATGTGCAGCAGGCCGTCGGTGCCCTTCGAGAGCTCGATGAAGGCGCCGAAGGCCGTCGTCTTGACGACCTTGCCGAGGTATTCGTCGCCGACCTCGACCTCCTTCATCATCGAACGGATCCGCTCGACGAGCGCGTCGGCGAGCTCTCCGTTCGCCGAATAGATCAGCACCTGGCCGTCGTCGTTGACGTCGATCTGGGACTCGTACTCCTCGCAGAGGCCGCGAATCGTCTCGCCGCCCTTGCCGATCAGCAGGCCGATCTGGCTCGGGTCGATCTTGACCTTCTCGATCCGCGGGGCGTAGACGCTGAGCGCTTCGCGCGGTGCCGAGATCACCTCGGCCATGCGGGCGAGGATGAACTGCCGAGCCTCGCGAGCCTGGGTCAGCGCGTCGCGGAGGATGTCGAAGGTGACGCCGGAGATCTTGATGTCCATCTGCAGCGCCGTGATCCCGGCGTCGGTGCCGGCGACCTTGAAGTCCATGTCGCCAAGGTGGTCCTCGACGCCCGCGATGTCGGTCAGGACGATGTAATCGTCGCCCTCCTTGATCAGCCCCATCGCGATCCCCGCGACCGGCTTGCTGATCGGAACGCCGGCGTCCATCAGCGACAGCGAGCTGCCGCAGACCGAGGCCATCGACGAGGAGCCGTTGGACTCGAAGATGTCGGAGACGACCCGCACGCTGTAGGGGAACTCCTCGATCGAGGGAATCACGGGCACGAGCGCCCGCTCGGCGAGTGCGCCGTGGCCGATATCGCGGCGCTTGGGTCCGGCGAGGCGGCCCGCTTCCCCGACCGAGAAGGGCGGGAAGTTGTAGTGGTGCCAGTAGTACTTCTTCGTCTCAAGGCCGAGCGTGTCGAGACGCATCTCCTCCTTGAGCGTGCCGAGCGCGACAACGCTCAGCGCCTGCGTCTGGCCGCGTGTGAACAGCGCCGAACCGTGCGTGCGGGGCGTGACGCCAACCTCGATCGTGATGTCGCGGATCTCATCCGCGGCGCGGCCGTCCGGGCGGCGCTTGGAAACGGCGATGCGCTCGCGAATGATCGTCTTCTCGAGCTTGTCGAAGACCATCTGCACCGCCGCGCGGCGCTCGTCGTACCCGTCTGAGTCCGCGTCACCCGAGTGCTGCTCGTGGATCGCGACCTCGACGGCCTTCGTGGCGTCCTGGCGCTCGAGCTTGTCCTCGACCTGTGTCGCGGCGTCAAGCGCGGCGTAATGGGAGCTCTTGACGGCCTCAAGCAGCGCCGTGTCGACCTGCGGGACGGCGATCTCAAGCTTCGGCTTGCCGACCTTCTCGGCCAGTTCGCGCTGCAGCGCGCAGAGCTTCTTGATCGCGTCGTGGGCGATGTCGAGGGCGTCGAGGATCTCGGCTTCGGGGATCTCGCGCGCACCGGCCTCGACCATCAGGATCGCGTCTTCTGTCCCGGCGACCGTGAGCTCGAGGTCGCTGTTGCCGAGGAGGTCCTCCTCGCTGGGGTTGACGACGAAGTTGCCGTCGATCTTGCCGATCCGCACCGCGCCGACGGGTGTCGGCAGGGGGATGTCGGAGATCATCAGCGCCGCGGAGGCGCCGTTCATGGCGAGGATGTCGTAGGGGTGAACGTGGTCGACCGACAGCGGGATCGCCACGATCTGGGTCTCATAGCGCCAGCCCTTGGGGAAGAGCGGGCGGATCGGGCGATCGATCATGCGTGCCGTCAGCGTGCCCTTCTCGCCGGCGCGGCCCTCGCGCTTGAAGAACGATCCGGGGATCTTCCCGGCGGCGTACATCCGCTCCTCGACATCTACTGTCAGAGGGAGGAAGTCGGCGTCGCGCAGGCCACCCGCGGTTGCCGTCGCCAGCACCATCGTGTCGCCTTGGCGGACGACTACGGCGCCCCCTGCTTGCTTCGCGATCCGTCCGGTCTCGAACGTGATCTCGCTCCCGGCGATGTCCACGGACAGCCGAGTGACTGCGTCACTACTCATGTTGTTGTGCCTTTCCGGTCCGCCGCGTATCGGCGGAGCATCTGTTCTTGTCCTCAAAAAAGTGTCGAGGAATGCTACTTGGTCAGCCGCTGGATCAGACTGGGCTCGGGCGGGCCGGGTGAAATCGTGCCGTCCTCGAGCACCAGCGTCGGCGTGACGGCGACCCCTGCCCGCATCCCGCCGCGCGTCTGCGCGCGGACCAGATCGCGCAGCGCGTCGCTTCGGCGGTCGAGCTCGAATCGATCGAGGTCGAGCCCAAGCGCCTTGGCGTGCTCCCACAGGTGCGGGTCGTCGGTGTGCGCCGGGTCCTCGAAGAGCGCGTCGTGGAGCTCCCAGAAGCGGCCCTGGGCGGCGGCCGCCTCCACGGCGCACGCCAGCGGCACGGCGCGCGGGTGCTTGGCGGCGATCGCGAAATGGCGGAAGACGATCCGCAGTTTCGCCCCGTGAAGGCGCTCGTGCGCCAGCGCACAGCGCGGGCAGGTGAAGTCCGCGTAGACCAACAGCAGCGGCCACGTCGCGTCGCCGCGAACGTGGTCGTCCGCCCCGACCGGCGGCAACGGGGCGCTGCGAAGATCGCTCGGGTCGTCCACCGGCTGCACGGCCGGCAGGCTGCTACGCCGCGTCGAGCCCGTCGAAGATCAGGTTCGGGCCCGGCAGCTCGCCCGGCGATGGAGCCTGATAGCTCCACTTGACGACGCCGTCCGGTCCGGTGATGACGAGCGCGCGCTGCGTGAAGCCGCCGTCGTGAAGGACGCCGAAAGCCTTGGCCGTCGCTCCCTTGGGCTCGAAGTCCGAGAGCTGGCGAACGGAGCTTGCGAGCTTCTCCTTGAAGGCCGCCTGCGACCAGCGCGCGTCGGTCGAGATCGCATAGAGCGTCGCGCCGCGCTGTGTGAACTCGTCGAGGACCTCCTCGTAGAGCGTCAGCTGGTCGTTGCAGACCGGGCTGAACGCGAACGGGTAGAAGACGAGGACGCTCGTCTGGCCGAGCAGATCCTCTTTGCCGAACTTCTCGCCGTCCTCCGTCTGAAGCGTGAACTCGGGGACTTCGCTCCCCGCCTCGATGACGCTCACCTACGCAGCCCCAGCGACTTCAGCAGCTCGCGGTAGCCCTCGAGGTCGTTGCGCTGAAGGTAGTTGAGAAAGCGGCGGCGGCTGCCGACGAGCATCAGCAGTCCGCGGCGCGAGTGGTGGTCGCTCTTGTGCTCGCGCAGGTGCTCGGTGAGCTGGTTGATGCGCTCGGTGAGCTGCGCGATCTGCACCTTGACGTTGCCGGTGTCGTGCTCGTTCGCTCCGTACTCGAGCGTGAGCTCGCGCTTTCTTTCGCTGGTCAGGGTCATGGCGGCCGTGAACGCTAGCAGACGTGCTTCGGCGCGCCCGGGGCCTGTCCGCCAACCGCGGCCGCCCGTCGCGCGAATCCGTGAATCAGACGCGCTCTACAGCCCGGCGCAGATCGCGCGGGTGCGTTCGACGTCGCGATGCATCTCCTCGATCAGCGCCTCGACGGTCTCGAAGCGCTGCTCGCCGCGCAGCCGCTCGATGAAGCGCAGCCGCAGCTCCTGTCCGTAGAGGTCACCCTCGAAGTCCAGCAGGTATGCCTCGATCAGCTCGGCCCGCCCGGTTCCAAACGTCGGGCGCACGCCGACATTGACGGCCGCCGGACGCCCGTCGGCCAGACACGCGTAGACGCCGTGGCCGGGGCGCGCCACGCCGTCTGCCGGCACGAGGTTGGCCGTCGGGAAGCCGAGCTCGCGACCGCGCCGGTCCCCGCTGACGACCTCCGCGCGAAGCTCGAACGGCTCGCCGAGCAGCACCGCCGCCCGAGCAACGTCACCGGCGGCGATCAGCGAGCGGATCTGGCTCGAGGAGACGATCTCCCCATCGATCGAGCGCAGCGCCACGACGCGCGTCTCGAAGCGATTGTCGGCCTCGAGCAGCGCTGCGTCGCCGCGGGCGCCGGCACCGAAGCGAAAGTTCTCACCAACCGACACCACGCGCGCGGCGAGCCGCCCGACGAGCACCTCATCGACGAACCGCTCGGCGCTTCGCGCGGCGAACGCCGCATCGAAGCGGATCACGATCAGCTCGGAGACCCCGAGCGAGGCGGTGATGTCGGCCTTGACCGGGAGCGGCGTGAGCAGGCGCGGCATGTGCGCCGGGGCGATCACGGCGACCGGATGGGGCTCGAACGTCACGACGGTGTCGGCGCCGGCAATGACGTCGCGATGCCCGACGTGAACGCCGTCAAAGGTGCCCACCGCGATTGCCCGACCAACGCCGGTCGCGGCTTCCTCGAGCTCGATCAGACGCACCGCCGAAGCCTAGACGCCGCCGCGCAAGCCGACCTCGACGCGCAGCGCCCCGTCGCGCTCGCGCGCGACCGCGTACGCGTCGCCACCCGCGCCGACGAGCATCACCGGTCCCTCGATGCCGCGCGCTTCGATCGGCCGCCCGCTTGCGATCGCGCGCTCCTCATCGGCGCCCGCGAGCTCGACGACCGTGCCGAAGCGCCCCCAGGCCACACCGACGTCGAGCAGGCCCGACTCAGCATCCCCCTCCCCGCTCCACGCGCCCTCGCCGGTCGCGAACGGCCCGATCGCAAGGCGCCGAAGCGAGACGCAGTACGCATCGCCCAGATCGGCGACCAGCGAGCGGACATAGGTACCCGACGAGCAGACGAAGCGAAGGCCGGCTTGGTCCTCCTTGCGCCACAGCAGAGCCGATTCAAAGACCGTCACGACCCGCTCGCGCGTCTCGACCGCCTCGCCGCGACGGGCACGCGCATAGGCTCGCTCCCCGTCGACCTTGACCGCCGAGTACGCCGGCGGCCGCTGCGAGATCTCACCGAGCGGCAGCACGAGCGGCTCGCTCACCCGCCCGGTCTGCACGAGCTCACCCTCGGGGTCCCCGGTCGATGACGTCCAGCCAAGGCGGGCCACGGCCTCATACGTCTTCGGCAGCTCGACGAAGTAGCGCGCCAGGCGCGTCGCCCGCCCGACGAGCAGCAGCAGGAGCCCGGTCGCGAACGGGTCGAGCGTACCGGCGTGACCGATCCGGCGCACGCCGAGCGCTCGCCGCGCGCGGCTGACCATGTCGTGCGAGCTCACACCCGCCGGCTTGTCGGCCGGCAGGATCCAGCCGGCGTCGCCGCTCAAACGAGCGCGCGGATCGCGTCGATCAGCTCGCCCACGGCGAGATCGCTCGAGAAGCCCGCCGCGCGGCGATGGCCGCCGCCGCCGAAGGTGCGCGCGATCGCCGACACGTCGACCTCATCGTCGCTGGCGCGAAGCGACACCTTGACGGCGCCGGCGCGGCCGCCGCGCACCTCGCGAATCAGCGCCGCGACCTTCGTCCCGCCGACGGCGCGCAGGTGGTCGACGATCCCCTCGCTGTAGCTGTCCTCGGCGCCGGTCGCCTCGAAGTCCTCGCCGCTCAGCACGGCGATCGTCAGTGTCCCGTCGTCATAGCGCCGCGTGCTCGAGAGCGCCCGCCCAAGCAGCTCGAGCTTGGCAAACGGAACCCCCTCATAGATCCGCCGGTAAAGCGACGCGGCATCGACGCCGGCTTCGATCAGCTGCGCCGCCATCTGGTGCGCGCGCGGAGTCGTGTTCTCATAGGAGAAGCGGCCCGTGTCGGTGACGAGCCCGACGTAGAGCGCCTCAGCGATCGTCGGCGTCAGCGCCACGCCCAGCCCCTGCATCAGGTCCCAGACGATCTCCGCCGTGCACGAGGCCCCGTCGACGACGTGGTTGACCGTGCCGAAGCGCGTGTTGTCGTGGTGGTGGTCGATGTTCAGGAGCGGATCGGCTTCGCGCAGCGCCGCCAGCGGGTTGCGGTCGAGGTTTCCGCAGTCAAGGAAGATCGCCGTGCGCGAGCCGATGTCCTCGGGCGCCTCGGTGCGAAGGCCGTCGAGGGCGAAGAAGCGGTACTCCGGCGGCAGCGGGAACTCGTCAGCGGCGATCACGGCGACCGAGTCCTTGCCGAGCGCGCGCAGGATCGCGTGCATCGCGACGAGCGATCCGAGCGCGTCGCCATCGACGTTCTCATGCGTGACGACTGCGAAGCCGTGGCCGCGGCGAATCTCGCGCAGAACCTGCTCACGGGTGTCGAGCGCCACCGAGGCCACCTCGCTCACTCGTCGCCCTCCCGCAGGAGTGTCTCGACGCGCAGGGCCCTGTCGGTCGTCGCGTCGTAGGCGAACTCGAGGCGCGGCGTCCGCTTGAGCGCGAGCTGGCTGGCGATCTGCGACTGCAGCACGCCGTGCGCACTCTCAAGCGCGGCCAGCGAGTCATCGCGCGCGTCGCTTGAACCGAGCACGCTCACGAACACGCGCGCGTTGCGCAGGTCCGGGCTTGTCTTGACGTCGGTCACGGTGACGAAACCGAGGCGCGGATCGGCGAGCTCGCCGGCGAGCGCATCCGCGATGACCTGCCGGATCGCCTCGTTGACCCGGCGCATGCGCTCGGCAGCCATCCTAGTGAGTCACCCTGCCCCTCGAAAAGAGCCTTTTCCACCGTCTCAGGCGAGCGCGCGCTCGACGGTCCGCGTCTCGTAGACCTCGAGCACGTCACCAACCTTGACGTCCTGGAAGTTGGCGAGGACGATGCCGCACTCGAAGCCGGCGAGGACCTCGCGCGCGTCATCGTTGAAGCGGCGCAGGCTCGCGACCGTCGTGTCGTTGATCACGGTGCCGTCGCGTACGACGCGAACCTTCGCTCCGCGCGTGACCTTCCCCTCGGTCACGAACGACCCGGCGATGGTGCCGATCCGCGAAGCGCGGAAGGTCTGTCGGATCTCGACCTGGCCGACTGTCTCCTCGACCTCCTCCGGCTCGAGCATGCCCTGCATCGCCAAGCGCAGCTCATCGATCGCGCGGTAGATGACGGAGTAGCTGCGGATCTCGACGCCCTCGCGCTCGGCGAGCGCTCTCGCGTCACCGACGGGTCGCACGTTGAAGGCGAGGATCACGGCATCCGAGGCCGCCGCGAGCATCACGTCGGACTCGTTGATGCCGCCGACGCCTCGGCGGATGATGTTGACCGACACCTCGCTCTGCGGCAGCTTCGCGATCTCGTCCTCGACGGCTTCGACCGAACCCGAGACGTCCCCCTTGAGGACCAGGTTGAGCTCCTTGACGGCCCCCTCCTGGGCAAGGCGGAACACGTCCTCGAGTGAGATCTTGCGGCCCGAGCGCCGCGCCAGGGCCTCGGTCTTGAGGCGGTTGGCGCGCTCGGATGCGAGCTGGCGCGCGCGGCGCTCGTTCTCGACGACCCGCGCGTACTCGCCGGCCTCCGGCACGCCATCGAAGCCGAGCACCTCGACCGGCTCGCCGGGCGTCGCCTCCTTCACGCGCGCGCCCAGGAAGTCGTGCATCGCGCGGACGCGCCCGAAGTGAGCGCCGGCGACGAGCGCGTCGCCGACCTCGAGCGTTCCGCGCTGGATCAGGAGCGTGACAACCGGGCCGCGACCCGGATCGAGGCGGGACTCGATGACGGCGCCCGAGGCCGCGGCGCTTGCCTTGGCGGTCAGCTCCTCGAGGTCGGCGACGACCTGAATCGTGTCGAGCAGCTCCTCGAGCCCCTGGTGGGTCTTCGCCGACACGTCGACGAACTCGACCTCCCCGCCCCACTCCGCGGGCTGAAGACCGCGCGTGGTCATCTCGGTTCGGACGCGGTCGGGCTGCGCCCCCTCCTTGTCGATCTTGTTGACGGCGACGATGATCGGCACGTCGGCGGCGCGGGCGTGGTCGATCGCCTCATCGGTCTGCGGCTTCGCGCCGTCGTCGGCGGCGACGACGATCACCGCGATGTCGGTCACGCGGGCGCCGCGGGCGCGCATTGCCGTGAACGCCTCATGGCCCGGCGTGTCGAGGAACGTGATCGCCTTGCCGTTGTGGTGGACCTGGTAGGCGCCGATGTGCTGCGTGATGCCGCCGGCCTCGCCCGCGGCGACCTCGGTCTGGCGGATCGCGTCGAGCAGCGACGTCTTGCCGTGGTCGACATGGCCCATGATCGTCACGACCGGCGGGCGATCGACGAGGTCCTCGTCATCGTCGTCGAAGACGGGCTCGCCGACCTTCTCGTCGGCGGCATGAACCATCTCGATGTCCTTGCCGAACTCTGCGGCGAGAACGCCGATCG
>DATGHN010000383.1:0-3575 GCA_035308005.1 Solirubrobacteraceae bacterium | reverse complement strand
TCGAGCGCGACGGGATGTGGGTGGACAACGGCCAGCACGTCTTCCTGCGCTGCTGCACGGCCTACCGCGCGCTTCTCGCCAAGCTCGGCAGCGAGGGACTGGTGGAAGTGCAGCGCCGACTCGAGATCCCTGTTCTCTCGCCGCGGCGCGGCGCGGTCGTCCTGCGCCGCGGCGACGCGAGGCCGCCGCTGCACCTCGCCCGGACGCTGCTTCGCTACTCCCACCTCAGCCTGCGCGAGCGCATCGCCGCGGGCCGCGCAGCGCTCGCGCTGGGGCGCGTCAGCGGCGACGACTCGCGCACGCTCGGCGCGTGGCTTGCCGAACACGGCCAGAGCGAGCGCGCGATCGCCGTCCTGTGGGATCTGATCGCCCTTCCGACGCTCAACCTGCGGGCGGCTGAGGCGTCGCTCGAGCTTGGCGCGTTCGTCTTCCAGGAGGGCCTGCTCAAGGACGCCGCGGCTGGCGACATCGGACTGCATGTGGCGCCCCTGCAGCAGATCATCGGCGACCCGGCGGCGCGCGCGCTCGCCGCGGCCGGCGTCACGGTGCACACGCGCTGGCCCGCGCAGCGCGTCACGACGATCGGCGGCCGCTACGCCGTCGTCGGCGGCGATTCCTGGCTCGGCGCCGACGCGGTGATCGTCGCGGTGCCCCACGAGCGCGCGGCGGCGCTGCTTCCGCCTGAGGCGTTGCGCGGGGCGGCTTGGCCGAGCGGCTTGGAGTCGGCGCCGATCGTCAACGTCCACGTCGTCTACGACCGCCGCGTACTGCCACACCGCTTCGCGGCCGGCGTGGAGACGCCGATCCAGTACATCTTCGACCGCACGCCGCCCGGGTGGGGGCAACGCCAGTACGTCGCGATCTCACTGAGCGGAGCGCGTGAGGAGATGGGGATGTCAACGGCGGCGATCCGTGAGCGCTACCTGACCGCGCTCGCCGAGTTGCTGCCGGACGCGGCAAGCGCGCGCGTCGAACATTTCAGCGCCACCAAAGAGCACGCGGCGACATTTCGCGCGGTGCCCGGAAGTGGAGCGCTGCGCCCGCCGGCCGCGACAGTGCTGCCGGGGCTCGCGCTGGCCGGCGCGTGGACCCGGACGGGCTGGCCGGCGACGCTTGAGGGAGCGGCCCGGAGCGGCCACGCGGCAGCGGCGGCGGTCCTCCCCTAGCCGAGCGCCGCGGCGAGCCCGGCGGCGTCAATGCCGGCCACGGCGACGACTTTCCGGCGAGCGCGCTCGCCACGCACGATTTCGACACGCGAAACCGCGATTCCGAGCCGTCCAGCGATCAGGCGACACAGCGCCCGATTGGCCTCGCCGGCCACCGGCGGGGCGCTGACTCGAACGTGGAGGACGCCGTCGCGCAGCCCGAGGATCTCATCGCGCGAGGCGCGCGGCTGCAGGCGAACCTCGATCCGCGCACCCTCCACGCGCTGACTTTAGACGGCTAAGGTGCAGCGCCGTGGGAACGCTGCGAGATGGCCGGGCGGTGGATCTGCGCGCCGCGACGCCTGAGGATGCCGCCGCGCTCGAGGCGCTGCGCCACAGCGATCCAAGGCGACGCGACCTGACCGTCGGGCATCTGGCGATCGCGCTGGTCACCGGCGATGAGCAGCCCGCCGGTTATGCCGCCTGGTTTGACGACGGCGACTTCGTCTGCGCCGTTGAGGAGGCGCTGAGCGGGCTCGGGCTCGGGACGCTGCTGCTTCGAAACGCCGCGCGCGAGGCAGCGGAGCGCGGGCGTAAGACGCTTTCGGTCGAACTCCCGGTCGGCGAGCATGCACTTGCCGCGATGCTGCGCGACTGCGGACTCGTCAGCACTTGGGACCTCGATCACCCGGTCGCACGGGTCGAGCTGAGCCTCGGAGCGAGCCGGCCCGGCTGGGCGACGCCCTAGCTGGCGATGCTTCACTCCCGCCCCGTCATCCGTTAGGCTCGCGCGCGTGCTGCACCTGATCACGGCTGCGACGACGTTCCACGACCGCAGCAAGACGGCGTTCTTCATTGCGGCCGGGCTGCTGGTCGCCTGGGCGCTGGTTGTGTCCGCTGTCGGGATCCGCAGCGCCAAGTTCCCGGCCTCGCAAAGCCAGGGGCGCGCGGCGATGGCGATCACCGCTGTGCTGGTCTTGTTCGCCGCTGCCATGGCCGTCTATACGGCGAAGACGCCCCCCGGGGCCAAGCCCTATCGAACCGGCGCGATCACGAACGGAGTCACTCCGACAGCGACGCCGGTCACACCCGTTTCGCAACCCACGAACGGGCCGCTCAAGCTCGCCGCCAACCCATCCGGTCAGCTCACTTACAACACCAAGACGCTGACGGCGGCATCGAGCAAGGTGACGATCGACTTCACGAACAGCTCACCGCTGATGCACAACGTGACGATCGCCAACGCGGGCGGCAAGGTACTCGGCACGACGCCGACGTTCGAGGGCGGCTCCCACACGCTGTCGCTGAACCTTCCGCCGGGGACCTACACGTTCTACTGCTCCGTGCCGGGCCACGAACAGGCCGGCATGAAGGGCACCCTCATCGTTCGCTGAGCGCCTCGTAGCCGCGGCATTCGAGGACCGGCAAACGCGGGTAGCGCGGGTAGGACTCGGGCTGCGAGCGTGAGCGCTCGCAGAGCGAGTAGATCGGCCCGCGGGTCGTGACGACGAGGCGCTGATGCCTGCAGCTGTCGCACAGGCCGGCCGGGGGCCTTTGAGGAATCTGCAAAACTATACTTTCTGAAGTGAGGGTAATTGCGCGCTTGCTCGGCTTTCTTGGCCCCTATAAGAGGGGCGTTCTGTGGTCCGCCGGGCTCGCCACGCTGGCGATCCTCGCCACCGTAGCGATCCCCTACCTCAGCGGCGTGGCCGTCGACGCGATCCACAGCCATCACCGCGGGCGGCTGCTCTACCTGGCCCTGGCGATCCTCGGCGCGGGCATCTTCCGCCTGTCCGTCTCGGCCGGGCGCCGCCTGGTGGCCGGCCGCGTCTCACTCGGCGTCGAATACGACCTGCGCAACCTCATGTTCGGCCACCTGCAGGCTCAGGAGCTCGCCTTCTTCGATCGTCAGCAGACAGGTCAGCTGATGTCGCGCGCGACAGTCGATCTGCAGTCGATCCGCTTCTTCCTCGGGTATGGGCTCGTCTTCATTCTCCAGTCGGCACTGACGATCAGCCTCGCCGCCGTGGCGATGTTCGTGATCGAGCCGCGCCTTGCGGCGATCGCTCTGATCCCCGTGCCTTTCGTCGTCTATGTGGCAAATCGATACAGCCGTCTCGCGCGCCCGGCGCTTCAGGAGGTCCAGCAGCGGATCGCCGAGCTGACCGCGGACACCGAGGAGAACATCTCGGGCGTGCGCGTCGTCAAGGCCTTCGCGCGCGAGGCTCATCAGCGCGCGCGCTTCGAGCGCAGCGTCGGGCGCGTTTTTGAGCAGTCGATGGTCGAAGCGCGCCTGCAGGCGCGCTACAACCCGCTGATCGGCTTCCTGCCCCAGGTGGGACTCGCCGTGATCCTGCTCGTCGGCGGCTACTTCGTTATCCACCACAGCCTGTCGATCGGCCAGTTCACGGCCTTCTACACCTACCTGCT
>DATGHN010000382.1:0-26506 GCA_035308005.1 Solirubrobacteraceae bacterium | reverse complement strand
GCCGGCGGCAATCCCGTAGGGGAGGTTCGCGATCACCTTGTCGGGGGCCGGGCGCAGCGCCGAGAGTTCGAGCGTCATCGCGTCCGTGATGTGGAGCGACGCGTTCGTGAACCGGTCGAGCGCGTCGCGCAGCGCGGGCTCGAGTCGGGGGTCGATCTCGATCACGTGGACGTGGGCGACTCGCGCGGCCAGATGCTCCGAGAGGACACCGAGACCGCCTCCGATCTCGAGCGCGACGTCGGCGCCATCGAGTTCGGCCGCACGCTCGATCACGCCGAGGATGTTCGAATCGATCAGGAAGTTCTGGCCGAGGTCGCGGCGCGGGTGGACGCCGAACTCGCGAAGGCGCCGAAGGCTCGGCTGCGTCGCGGCGCCGCTCACCAGCCGAACAGCTCGGCGGCGTTTCGCTCGACCGCCGCCTCGAACTCGCCGGGGTCGATTCCGCGCGCCGCGGCGACGAACTGCGCGGTCTCGACGACGTAGGACGGCTCGTTGGGCTTGCCGCGGCGCGACTGCGGAGCGAGGTAGGGGGCGTCGGTCTCGACGAGCAGCCGCTCGAGCGGAGCACTCGCGGCGACCTCGGCCAGCGCGCCCGCGCTCGGGTAGGTGACGTTGCCGGCGAAGGACAGCCAGTAGCCCGAGTCGATGCAGCGCTGCGCGTGCTCGGCCATCGAGAAGCAGTGGAGGATCACGCGGATCCCGTCGGCGCGGGCCGCGAGCAGCTCGAGGGTGTCCTCGGACGCCTCGCGCGTGTGGATCACAAGCGGCTTGCCCGTCTCGCGCGCGAGGTCGATCTGGGCCTCGAAGGCCGTGCGCTGGAGGTCGCGCGGCGCGCGGTCGCGGTAGTAGTCAAGGCCCGTCTCACCGATCGCGACGCAGCGCGGGTGCGCCGAGAGCTCGCGTAGAAGGTCGGTGTCGAGCTCGCCGGCGACGTTCGGGTGGCAGCCGATCGCCGCGTAGACGTCCTCGAAGCGCTCGGCCGCGGCGAGCGCGGCGCGGCAGCTGTCGGGGTCGGTGCCGACGGTCAGCATCCGCGTGAGCCCGGCCGCGCGTGCGTTGCCGACGAGCTCCTCGTCGGGCGGCTTGCAGTGGTCGAGGTGGGTGTGGGAGTCGATCAATCGGCGGTCTTCGGGAAGAGCGGACCGATCGCCGACACCGCGGCGCCCGAGCCGTGCCCGGCGAATGTGCGCTCGCCGGTGATCGGCGCGCCGAGGGCCTCCAGCAGCTCGGCGGTCTTGCGCGGTATGTATGGGTTCAACGCGAGCGTCACGACACGCAACCCTTCGGCGAGCGAAGCGAGCACCATGAGAAGCTCCTCGCGCGCGCCCTCGTCGCGGGCCAGCGTCCAGGGCGCTCGCTCCTCGACGTAGCGGTTGAGGCGGCGCACGCGCTGCCAGATCTCATCGAGCGCGGGCGTCAGGTCGAGGCGCTCGAGGAACTCGTCGATGCGCTCGGGGAGGCCTGCGAAGTCGGCCGCGAGGATGGGGTCGGTCGCGGCCGTGGGTACGGCCGAGTCGCAGTAGCGCTCGAGCATGTTGAGCGTGCGGCTCGCGAGGTTGCCGAACTCGTTGGCGAGCTCCGAGTCGTAGCGCGCGCGGACCGCGTCCATCCCGACGGGGCCGTCGGCGCCGAAGCTGACCTCGCGGCAGAGGTAGTGGCGCAGGGCGTCTGAGCCGTAGCGCTCGAGTACGTCGAAGGGGTCCAGCACGTTGCCGAGCGACTTGCTCATCTTGCGCCCGTCGGCGGCGAGCAGGAAGCCGTGGACGAAGACCTGGCGCGGGACCTCGATGTCGGCGGCCATCAGCATCGCGGGCCAGAAGATCGTGTGGAACTTGAGGATGTCCTTGCCGATCACGTGCCACGTCGCCGGCCAGTAGTGGGCGGTCAGGTCCTCGCCGTCGCGGGCGTAGCCGAGCGCCGTGTAGTAGTTGAGCAGCGCGTCGAACCAGACGTAGAAGACCTGGCCCGGGTCCCAGGGGACGGTCACCCCCCACGTCATCCGCGCGCGCGTCAGCGAGAGGTCCTCGAGTCCCGAGTGCAGGAACGAGCGCGCCTCGTTGTAGCGAATCGCCGGCTTTACGAAGTCGGGGCGCTCGGCGAACAGGCGCTCGAGCGGCTCCTGGAAGGTCGACAGGCGAAAGAACCAGTTCTCCTCCTGCTCGCGGACGAGCTCGGTCTCGTGGATCGGGCAGCGGTTGCCGTCGAGGATCTCGTTCTCGACCTTGAAGTCAGCGCAGCGCGGGCAGTACCAGCCCTCGTAGATTCCCTTGTATGTATGTCCCGCGTCGTGGACGCGCTGGAGGACCTCCTGGACGATCTCCTTGTGCCGCGTGTCGGTCGTGCGAATGAAGTAGTCGTTTGAGATGTCGAGCTGTTCGGTCATCGCGAGGAAGCGGGCGGCGTTTCGGTCGGCGAGCTCCTGGGGCTCGACCCCCTCGGCGCGGGCGGCGTCGGCGACCGGCTCGCCGTGCTCGTCGGTGCCGGTCAGAAAGAACACGTCGTCGCCACGCTGGCGGCGGTGGCGGGCGATCACGTCGGTCGTGATCGCTTCGTAGGCGTGGCCGAGGTGCGGGACGCCGTTGACGTAGTTGATCGCTGTCGTGATGTAGAAGGACATCGGTGTAGGCAGGCTACGCGAGGGTGGGCGTGGTCGGCTGGTTGCGCGCGCGCGGCGCGGCGGCGGGATCAGCGCTGCTGTTCGGTCAGCGCGCGGTAGAGGCGGTTCGCCGGCACACCGGTGAGCTCCGCGAGCGCCTTGGCGGCCGGGCGCGGACGCGCGCCTGCCTCGACCAGGGCCTGGAGCGCGGTGAGCGCGCGCTCGGCGATGTCGGGCTCCCCCGCCCCGGGCGGCGCCGCGCCGACGACGAGGACGACCTCGCCGCGCGGGCGTTCGGCGGCGTAGTGGGCGGCGATCTCGCCCGCGCTGCCGCGGCGGATCTCCTCGTGGAGCTTGGTCAGCTCGCGGCAGACCGCGACCGGGCGTGTGGGGTCGGACGCGGCGAGCAGCGCGAGGGTCGCGGCGAGGCGCTGCGGTGCTTCGAAGGCGACGAGCGTCTCGGCGGTCGAGACGAGGAGCTTCTCGAGGTCGCCCTTCTTGCGCGGCAGGAAGCCGACGAAGCGCCAGCGCTCGGCCGGGAGGCCTGACGCGACGAGGGCGGCGAGCGCCGAGCTCGGACCGGGCAGGACCTCGACCGAGAGGCCGGCGGCGATGCAGGCCTGGACGAGGATGAAACCGGGGTCTGAGACGAGCGGCATGCCGGCGTCTGAGACGAGCGCGACGACCGAGCCCTTGCGCATCTTCGCGACGAGCTCGCCGGCGCGCTCGCGCTCGTTGTGCTCGTGGTAGCTGACGAGCTTTCCTGTCACGCCGTAGCGGTCGAGCAGCTTGCGCGTGTGGCGCGTGTCCTCGCAGGCGACGAGATCGGCTGCGCGGAGCGCCGCGAGGACGCGCAGCGTGACGTCCTCGAGGTTGCCGATCGGTGTCGGGCAGACGACGAGGCGGCCGGCGGCGCTCATGCGGCCACCCGGCGGGCGATCGACTCGCGGGCGAGGAGGGCGGCGCCGACGACGCCGGCGTCGCGCCCGAAGTGGGCGGGGCGAAGCTCGACGTGGCGGGTGGGTGCCGGGAGGCCGCGCTGGGCGAGGGTTTTGCGGGCGGGGGCGAGGATCAGCTCGGCGGCCTGGGCGACGCCGCCGCCGATCACGACGACGTCGGGGTTGAGCGCGTTGACGATCGTGATGATCCCGATGCCGAGCCACTCGCCGAGGCGCGCGAGGACCGCTGTGGCGGTTTCGTCGCCGTGGAGGGCGAGCTCGCAGACGAGCGCGCCGTCGATCTCGCGGCCGTCGGCGAGGGCTTGGCCGAGCGCGGAGGACGGGTTCTCGATCGCGGCCAGGCGGGCGTCGCGCGCGAGGGCGCTCCCGCCGGCCATCGCCTCGAGGCAGCCGTGGCCGGGGCAGCCCGGGCCGCAGTCGGGCCCGTCGGGTGAGACGACGATGTGGCCGAGCTCGCCGCCGGCCCCGCTGGCGCCGCGGTAGACCTCACCGGCGAAGGCGAGCCCGCCGCCGATGCCCGTCCCGAGCGTGAGTATCGCCGCCACCGAGGCGCCCTGTGCTGCGCCCTGGCGAAGCTCGGCGAGGAGCGCGACGTTGGCGTCGTTGTCGAGGAAGACGGGCAGCGTCGTGCGCTCGGCGAGGGCCGCGGCGAGCGGGAAGTCGCGCAGCGGGAGGTGGGTCGAGGAGACCGCGACCTCGCGCTCGTAGTCGAAGAGGCAGGGGATGCCGAAGCCCGCGGCGAGCGCCTCGGCGCCCTGGGCGGCGGCGGCGGTTCGGACCTCCTCGACGGCGTCGGCGAGCGCTTGAAGGAGCGGTTCGAGCTCGAGTCCGGCGATGACGCGCTGGGCGCGAGCGAGCGGCTCGAGCGCCGGATCGAGGGCAGCGGCGCGCAGGTTCGTGCCGCCCAGATCGATGCCGATGATGCATTCGGTCGGCACGTTCGCCACTATAGACGGAGCTCTGATGGCCGACGAATTCGACCCCGAGCCGCCGGACTACGAGCGCTACTGGGCTCCTCGGCACATTCCGTGGCACCAGCGCCTCGACGCCGAGGCCGGGCTCGAGCAACTGCGCGAGCTGAATGCGGGAGTGGAGCCGGAAGCCGCGGCGCGACGATTCGGCGGCATGCGCTTACCCTGGCGGCGCCGTCGACGGCGGCGGCGGAGGCCGCGGTGGCTGCGGGCAATTCGCTGGGCGATCGCAGCGCTTGTCGCCTGGATCGTCCTGTCGGCGGTCCTCTTCATCGTCAGCTCGATCGAGGCGCAGGGCGTGCCGGCCTCAGCCGTTGCGGCGCTCTCGGGCGGCGGGCTCCCGCCGTTCTCGGCGACGACGATCCTCGTACTCGGCTCTGACGCCCGCCCGGCCGGGAGCAAGGAGCCGGGCGCCGACGTCGGCGGCCCGAGCCGCTCGGACGTGATGATGCTCGTGCGGACGGGCGGCGGGCATTCGGGGCGCCTCTCGATCCCGCGCGACACGCTCGTCGACGTCCCCGGCCACGGCTTCGGCAAGATCAACTCGGCCTTCTACTACGGCGGGCCGGCGCTGGCGATCAAGACCGTCGAGCAGTTCCTCGGCATCCAGGTCAACCACGTCCTGTTGATCAACTTCACCAACTTCCCGAAGCTCGTCGACGCGATGGGTGGTGTCACCTACACCGGCAGCTGCGTCGTCTCGTTCATCAGCGGCGGCTTCAAGGAGGGCGGCTTCACGCTGCGGCTGCAGACGGGCACCCACCACCTCGACGGAGCGCAGGCGCTGGCGCTCGCGCGCACCCGCGAGAACCACTGCAACCCGAGCGAGACCGATCTCACGCGAGAGATTCGCCAGCAGAAGCTGCTGCTTGACATGAAGAGCCAGATGCTGTCGTTCACCGGCTTTCTCCACCTGCCGTGGATCGCGTGGGCGCTCCCGCAGACGCTCGAGACGGACATGGGCGCGCCTACGCTGGCGGGCGTGCTGGCCTCGTTGGAACTCAACGGCAACCCAAAGACCGCGCTGCTCGAGCCGACCGGCGCCGAGGTCTACAACGGCCAGGACGTGCTGACGATCACCGACGCCGCCAAGCGGGCGGACGTTCAGCGGTTTCTGAACAGCTAGGCCGTGGGAGCAGCTAGGACTTGGTCTTGGCGGGCTTGCTCGAGTCGGAGCTGCCGCTCGCCTTCTCGGCGGGCTTCGAATCGCTGCTGCCGCTCGAGTCGCTGCTGCTCGAGTCGCCGCTGCCGCTCGAGTCGCCGCTCTTGGTCGAGGTGCTCTCGGAGCTCGATGAGGACTCCGAGTTCGACGCCTTCTGCTCGCGCTGGCGCTTGCGCGTGCCGTAATCGGTGTTGTAGAAGCCGCTGCCTTTGAAGTGGACGGCCGGAGCGTGCAGGACGCGCTCGACGGGCGCCCCGCAAACCTGACACTTCGTCAGCGGCTCGTCGGTGTATGACTCGACCACCTCGAAGTTGTGACCCTTGGTGCAGCGATATTCGTACGTCGGCATAAGGCCGCCCAGTATAGGCGGGGGCCTGGCTCGACCGACTAGGATCCGCGGCCTTGAACGACGTCGTCACGATGGAGAAGATCGTCGCGCTGTGCAAACGGCGCGGCTTCATCTTCCCGAGCTCAGAGATCTATGGCGGGGTCGGATCGACCTACGACTACGGCCACTACGGCGTTCTCCTGAAGACCCACGTCAAGGAGGAGTGGTGGCGGGCGATGCTGCGCGAGCGCGACGACATCGTGGCGCTTGACTCGGCGATCCTCCAGCACCCGCGCACCTGGGAGGCCTCCGGCCACCTCGCGAACTTCACCGATCCGCTGGTCGACTGCAGGGTCTGCAAGCAGCGCTTTCGCGCCGACCACCTCGATCAGCTCGCCTGCGGACGCAAGCCGTCGATGCACCCCGGCGAGTTCGCCGACTGCGACCTGACGGAGGCGCGCGACTTCAATCTGATGTTCGAGACGACCGTCGGCCCGGTCAAGGAGACCGGCTCGGCGATCTACCTGCGTCCGGAGACCGCCCAGGGCATCTTCGTCAACTTCAAGGGCGTGACCCAGTGGGGACGGCGCAAGCCGCCGTTCGGGATCGCCCAGGTCGGCAAGTCGTTCCGCAACGAGATCACGCCCGGCAACTTCATCTTCCGAACGCGCGAGTTCGAGCAGATGGAGATGGAGTTCTTCGTCCCGCCCGACGAGGCGCCGAAGTGGTTCGAGTACTGGACCGCTGCGCGGCGCGAGTGGTACCTCGCCCTGGGGATCCGCGACGATCACCTGCGCCTTCGCCCGCACGACGCCGACGAGCTCTCGCACTACTCCTCGCAGACGAGCGACATCGAGTACCTCTTTCCGATCGGCTGGTCGGAGCTCGAGGGGATCGCCAACCGCGGCGACTTCGACCTGCGCCAGCACGCCGAGTTCTCGGGCGAGACGCTCGAGTGGTTCGACCAGCAGAGCGGCGAGCGCTATGTGCCGCACGTGATCGAGCCCGCCGCCGGCGCCGACCGGGCGACGCTCGCGTTCCTAGTCGACGCCTACGACGAGGAGGAGGTCGAGGGCGAGACCCGGACCGTTCTGCGTCTGCACCCGCGGATCGCCCCGGTGACCGTCGCGGTATTGCCGCTGATGCGCAAGGACGGACACCCCGAGCTGGCGCGCGAGATCCACCATCTGCTGCGCGGCGATCTGCAGAGCGAGTACGACGACGGCGGCTCGATCGGCCGCCGCTACCGCCGCCAGGATGAGATCGGCACGCCGTGGTGTGTGACCGTCGACCACCAGAGCGTCGAGGACCGCACGGTGACGCTGCGCGAGCGCGACTCACTCGCGCAGGAGCGCGTGGCGGTCGACGATTTGCTCGGCGAGATCACTTCGCGGCGGGCCGCGCCGTGGCGCTCGCCGAAGATTTCGAGCTAGCGGCGCGGAGCGAGCGCTACTCGGTGCGCCAGTCCCACTGCGGCGGCTCGGAGTCCTCGCGGCGGCGCCGCGGAAGCCACCAGCCGCTGCGGGGCGGCGTCGCCTCGCCGATGGCGGGCCGCGTCGGCTCGTCTGGCGGTGGCGTTGCGAGCAGTCGCTGGTAGGCGGGCTTCGAGGGCGGCTCATCGGCGGGCGGCACCGGCGTGTGGGTCACGCCAGGCGACTCAGACGCCGGAACACCCCAGGCGTGCTCGGGAACGCCCTGCGTGGCGTCGGCGGGGGGATGCGACGCGGCGGCGCCGTCGTCGGGCTCGGGCTCAGCCGACGCCGTCGGCTCCTCGGGCGGAGCGGCAGACTCGGGTTCGGCGGAGGCGGTCGGCTCGTGCGGCTCGACGGGATCAGCGTGGTACTCCGGGGGCTCGGCCGGCGACTCAAAGGCGTCGGACGGCCTGGCCCACGGCGCGGGCGGCGGCTCGCTCTGCGGCTCAGGGTCCGGGATCGGCTCGGAGCTCGATGCGGTCCACGGCGTGGACGGCTGATCGGCCGAACCTGCGGTGTCGGCCGGCGGCCAGGTCGAGCTTGGCGGCGGAGTGCTCTCGTGCACCTCGAGCTCGGGCTCGCTCTCTGGCTCGGGGGTCGACGCGGACGGCTCCGGTGGTGCGGAGTACTGCCAGCTCGGGCCGTCGTTGACGGCGGTCGGCTCGGCCTGCGAATCGGACGGCTCGGGCGGAGTCGAGGGCGACGCCGCGGGCTCGGGCTCCTCCTCGTCCTCCTCGTCAACGGCCTCGACGACCGGGGCGTCGTGACCGGTTATCGGCGTCGTCGTCAGCCGCCAGGCCGGAGCGTCGTCGTCGTCAGCGGCGAGGGGCGGCACGGCGGCCGCACCCGGCCAAGTCGTCTCGGCGTCCTCGGACTGGATGTCATGGACGACGGGCTCGGTGACCGACTCGTAGTCGAACTGCTCCTCGGGTCCGAAGACGACGTCGAGGGCCTTTCCGCGCACCTCAGGACGGGTCACGAAGGCGACGATCCCGCCGAGAAAGATCAGCTTCGCAAAGCGGCCGCGGCGCTTTCGGCCGCGGCGCGTCGATTCCCCAACGCCTTCAGTGGCGATCTTCGAACGGCGGCGCGACATCCGGGCCAACTATAGCTCTCGGCGCGCGCCTCGCCACCGCTGTCGACACACGTTTGCGGGGCGCTAAAAATCGGGCGCCGGCCGCGACAAGGCCATCCGTCCGACCCGCGTGCCGCGACCGGCCCGGCCCAGGAGAGAGAACGGGCCGGCATGCCCGGGTGGTGCGGGAGGCGGGGGGTGCCGCCCATCACCGAGGCGCAGCATACGTGAGCCGCAGGCGCGTTACAACGAGCTAGTCAAACGTCGTGGCGGGCGCCGTCGACGGCCAGCTCGACCGGCCGGCCGAACGACCCGGCGGCGCGCTCACGGACTGAGTCGGCACCGAGATCTGCGGAGAAGTGCGTAACGAGGAGCCGCTCGACACCGGCCCGCCGGCCGATGTCCCCGGCCTCCTCGGCGGTCAGGTGCGCGTGGTCCTCGAGATCCGGTTCGGTGAGCGTCGCCTCGATCAGCAACAGGTCCGCCCCGCGCGCGAACTCGACCAACTCGTCGTTGGGCCCGCAGTCTGCGCTGAAGACGAGCCGGCGGCCGTCGCCGTCGGAAAGCTCGATCGCGTAGGTCGGGATGTAGTGCGGCACGAGCTGGAAGCGGGCGCGCAGCGGACCGATCGCGAGCTCGTCCGCGGGGTCGTACTCGGTGAGGTCGAAGGCGTTCTCGATCAGCAGCTCGCTTCCGAACACGCCGCACAGCCGCCGCATCGCCTCGCGCGAACCGGGCGGCGCATGCAGGAGGGGCGCGTCGCCCTCGCGCACCGGCGGGCCGTAGGTCAGCACGTATGCGAACGGGACCAGGTCGAGGAGGTGGTCGGCGTGCAGATGCGAGACGAGAACCGCGTCGATCGTCTCGTAGCCGGTCTGCAGGCGCAGTTTTCCGAGCACCCCGTTGCCGCAGTCGAGCAACAACCTGTGCCCGCCGGATTCGATCAGGTAGCCGCTGCAGGCGCCGTCGGTGTCCGGCCACGACGGGCTCTTGCCCAGGATTGTGAGGCTGATGGACACGGGAGCTCGAGGACGCCGTCATGGCGGGCGCGAAGCCGCTCTCGAGCGGTGCCTTGCGCGACGGCGCCGCGCATCAAATCACACCTAGATGTGGAGGGCTGCCTGCTCCTGCGCCGAGGGGAAGGCCCAGGCGGCCCGTGTCTTACGCTCGGCGCGGAACACGAAGCGAAGCTGCTGCGGCGGGCGCAGGCCGTCCGGATGGTAGGGACGGAAGGTCGCGCACGGAGCGGGCTCCGGCAGGGCGCAGAGCTGGCTGCGCATGAAATAGCAGTCCTCGCAACGAGGTGTGCGTGCGGGCAGACGGGCCAAAAGAGTCCTCTCAAGACGTCGGTGCGACGACCGCAACCATCAAAGCAACCCTCGTCCGAAGGCGTTTCGACCCTTCGCGCAATACCCGCGAAAAACGTCCGCCCTGCCATCAAAGCCCTGCAAATAAGCGCTTTTTTTAGCTTATGGATGTAAGCTTACGGCGTTACCCAGCGGATTCCCCGCAGTTTGCGCCCACGGCACTGGACGCCGCGGCAGCAGTGCGCTAAGGGCTGCTCTTAGAGTCTGGCGGATGCGGGTTCTGATCACCGGCGCAAGCGGCGCGATCGGCGAGTCGCTGGTGCGTGCGCTGGCCGGACGCCACGAACTGCGCGGGCTGGCGCGCGAACCAAGCAGGGTCAGCGGCGCCCTCGAGCTGGTCCGCGGCGATGCGCTGAGCGGCGAGGGGCTCGAGCGCGCCCTCGAGGGCATCGACACCGCCTACTACCTGATCCACTCGATGGAGCCGGCCGTCGCCGACAGCTTCGAGGCGCGCGACCGTGCGGCGGCCGAGCGTTTCGCAGCAGCCGCGGCGCAGGCCGGTGTGAAGCGGATCGTCTACCTCGGCGGCCTCCACAGCGGCGACGGGCCGAGCTCCGCGCATCTCGAGAGCCGGGGTGAGGTCGAGCAGATCCTGCTCGCCGCCGTGCCCGACAGCGTCGCCCTGCGCGCGTCGCTTGTGATCGGCGCCCGCTCGCGCTCCTTCCGCGCGATCGTCCGGCTCGTCGAGCGCCTGCCGGTGATCCCGCTCCCGCCGTGGCGACGCCACCGCACCCAGCCGATCGACGAGCGCGACGCGATCGCCTACCTGGTCGCCGCCGCCGAGACGGCTGACGTGGGCGGGCGCTCCTACGACATCGCCGGAGCGGAGCTCCTCTCCTACGGCGAGATGATCGTCCGGATCGCGTCGCTGCTGCTGCTCGAACGGCCGATCGTTCGCCTGCCGCTCGATCCGCGAGCGCTCGCCAGCGCGTTCGCGGCGCGGGCGAGCGGCGAGTCCCACGAGCTGCTCGGCCCGCTGATGGGAAGCCTGCGGGGCGATCTGATCGCCGACGACACGGCGGCCCGGGCCGCCTTCGAGATCCCGCCGCTACACGGTTTCGACGCGGCGGTCGAGCACGCCCTTCGCGAGTGGGAGGCGAGCGAGCCGCTCGGGGCACGATGAGCACCGTGCACAGCTCGATCACGATCGCGGCGACTCCCGCCCGGGTTTGGGAGGTCGTGATGGACCCCGAGCGGCTGGGCGAATGGGTGACTATCCACCGCGGGCTGCGCGAGGTCTCGGCCGGCCCGGCCGCCGAGGGGTCGACGATGGAGCAGGTGCTTCACCTGCGCGGCGCCGACATTCGCGTGCACTGGCTGCTGGTTGAGTGCCGGGCTCCCCTCTACGCGCGCTGGCAGGGACGCGGCCCCGCGCGCACACGAGCGCGGATCGAGTACCTGTTGAGCGCGACCGACGGCGGCACTCGTTTCGATTATCACAATGAGTTCGAGGCGCCACTCGGCGCTCTCGGCGCGTTCGCCAGCCGTCACGTTGTGGGTCAAATGGCGCAGCGCGAGGCCGACCGGTCGCTGAGCGCGCTGCGGGCGCTGGTTGAGTCCTGAACGCGACTCCGCCGCCCAAGCGTCGATACTGTCCAACGGATGCGCCTGACCCGCACAGTCCTGACCGTGCTCGCGCTCACCGCCCTGCTCGCCTCGGCGGCGCCGGCGTTTGCCGCCTCCCCGGTGACCGGCCCGACCGAGCCCTATTCGACGCTGCTTGGCCAGATCGGTGCACCCAAGGGCGACCCCCAGCGCGTGATCGCGGCCACGGTGGACAAGCAAAAGCACCACGTGCGAGTCACGCTCGCGAACAACAGCCGCCCGCTTGTCGTCTATCCCGCGGCCGACGATCGTCACCTCGTCGACCTGCTGCTGCACCACCACATCCACGTCGTCTACGCCAAGCACAAGTCCCCCCACCACGTGCTGCGCTACGTCGCCGCCGGAGTCGTTGTGGTGCTGGTCCTTATCGGTGGCGGCGTGTGGTGGTACACCCGCGGGCGCAACGAGCCGGGAGCCAACTCGAAGTCTGACTCTCCGGAAGTCGCCTCCCAGTAAAGCGCGCTCGTTGAGCGCAATTTTATGTCCAAGAGGGAACGCGGCGCCGTCGTGGCTGTCATGATGTGGCTCACGCGTGTGTGAGCGACCGCACCGCGCCCGTAATCCAGCAGACTGAGAGGGATTTTCTGTGAGTGATTTTCTGAAGACGAAGCGGGACGAGATTTCCGCGCGACTGCGCGAACTCCAGCCGCTCGTCGAGGAGTACCACCAGCTCGAGGCGGCCAACGCCGCACTCGCCGGACTCCCCGGCGGCTCGAGCCGTCCGGCCCCGGCGACGACGCGCACACGGAGCCGCGCCACGCCGGCGCGTGCTGCTCGCGCACGGCGCTCGACCGGCAGCGGCCGCCGTGGACGCCCGCGCGGATCCGGCACCAGGGCGCTCCAGACCCTCGAGATCGTGAAGTCGAAGCCCGGCATCACGATCCCGGAGATCGCATCGGCGATGGGGATCAAGCAGAACTACCTGTACCGCGTTCTCCCCGGCCTCGAGAAGGACGGCAAGGTCGTCAAGCGCGACCGCGGCTGGCACGCCAAGGGCTGAGCCCAGCCCGAAGGACTCGATCTACGCGCGGCGGGGGAGCGGGCGCAGACTCACCCACGCCCCTGCCCGCGCGACCAACACAGCAGAACTAGACCAAGCCGAGCTGGCGGACGGCCTCGCGCTCCTCGTCGAGCTCTGAAGCGCTCGCGTCGATTCGCGCTCTCGCGAAATCGCTGATCTCAAGACCCTCGACGATCGACCACGATCCGCCCGAGGTCGTCACCGGGAAGCCGGCGATCAGGCCCTCCGCTATGCCGTATGAGCCGTCGGAGGGAACCGCCATCGACACCCAATCGCCGCTCGGCGTGCCCGCGACCCAATCGCAAACGTGGTCGATCGCGGCGTTGGCGGCGGACGCCGCGCTCGACGCGCCGCGCGCCTCGATGATCGCCGCGCCGCGCTTCTGCACGGTCGGGATGAAGTCGCCCTCGATCCAGTCGCGGTCGTCGATCACGTCCGCCGCCGAGCGCCCGCCGATGCGGGCGTTGAAGACGTCCGGGTACTGGCTCGCCGAGTGGTTGCCCCAGACCGTCATGTTCGTCACCTCGGCGATGCCGACGCCGGCCTTCGCCGCGACCTGGCTGCGCGCGCGGTTGTGATCGAGGCGCATCATTGCGCTGAAGCGCTCGCGCGGGACATCGGGCGCGTGGGCCATCGCGATCAGGGCGTTGGTGTTCGCCGGATTGCCGACGACCAGAACCTTGACGTCGCTGGCGGCGCCGGAGTTGATCGCCTCGCCCTGGGGCTTGAAGATTCCGCCGTTGGCCTCGAGCAGATCCGCGCGCTCCATGCCGGGGCCGCGCGGGCGCGCGCCGACGAGAAGCGCGAAGTTGGTGCCCTCGAAGGCGACGGCCGGGTTGTCGGTTATCTCGATCCCCTCAAGCAGCGGGAAGGCACAGTCGTCGAGCTCCATCGCCGTTCCCTCGGCGGCCTTGACGGCCTGCGGGATCTCGAGCAGGCGCAGCTGCACAGGGGTGTCGGGGCCCAGCATCGCCCCGCTAGCGATGCGGAAGAGGAGTGCGTAGCCGATCTGCCCGGCGGCTCCGGTGACGGTTACCTTCTGCGCCGCGCTCATGCGGGGGGATTCGCTTCTTGGGCCAACGGGAGTCCTTTCGCTTCGTGCTCGAAAGCGGCGATGCTACCGCGCCGCCCCGTAGGATTGGGTGGTGCGCGCTAGCGGCGGGACGATCCGCCTCGGGTATCTGTTCGGGATCCGCATCGGCGTCAGCCGCTGGTGGTTCCTCGTCCTGTTCCTCGTCATCTACGCCCTCGACGGGTACTTCTCGGGGGTCCTCGGAAGTAACACCCAGGCCTTCATCGTCGCGGTGCTGGGCGCCCTCGCGTTCTTCGCGACGGTCGTCGCACACGAGCTTGGGCACGCGCTCGTCGCCCGCCGCCAGGGCCTCGAGATCGAGGGAATCGACCTCTGGGCGCTCGGCGGATTCACGCGCACGCGCGGCGAGACGACGACGCCGGGCGCCGAGTTCGCGCTCGCCGCCGCAGGCCCGCTCGTCAACGCCATCGTCGTCGGCATCTGCGTCCTCGTCGGAGCGCTCGCCGGCGGCTTCAGCCATTTCGTGAACGTCGCCGTCCTCGGCTCGGGCGTCCACACCAGCGCGCCACTCGCCCTACTCGGCTGGCTGGCGCTGATCAACGCGGTTCTGCTCGCCTTCAACCTCGTGCCCGCGTTCCCGCTCGACGGCGGGCGGATCACCCGCGCCGCGGCGTGGAAGATCACCGGCGACCCGATTCGCGCGACGCTCGTCTGCTCGCGCCTCGGCGAGGGATTTGGGGTGCTCGTGATCGTCGGCGGCCTGCTGACGATCTTCGAGGGCTACACGCTGAGCGGCGTGTGGCTCGATCTGATCGGCATCTTCCTTTACCAGTCCGCGCGCCAGGCGACCGTCCAGGCGCGCGTCGGGACGCGAATCCGCACGATGACCGTCGAGGACGTCATGGATCGCGAGCCGGTGACGGTGCCCGCCGAGGCGACGATGCTCGACGCCGAGGGCTACTTCGAGCGCGAGCACGCGCCGTGGCTGGCGGTGACAGACACGGGCGGCCACTACCGCGGGCTGCTGCTCGCCGAGAGCGTCTCGAGCGAGCTGCGCGAGGGCCGACCGGCCCTCACCGCGGGTGAAATCAGCGTCGACTCGCCGCCCTGGCGAATCGACGCATCGGCGTCGCTTGAGACGGCGCTTCGCTCGGACGGGCTGCGCCGGCTGGGCGCGATCATCGCCGTTGACGCCGACGGCGTGCTGCGCGGAGTGCTGACGCTGCCGCGCATCCGCAGCGCGATGAATCCGTCGGCCGCCCTATAGAGTCCGGGCCCCAGCGATGCCTGAACACGACGTCCTGATCATCGGCGCCGGCCTGGCCGGCCAGCGCGCGGCACTGGCGGCCGCCCGCGAAGGCGTTTCGGTGGCGATCATGAGCAAGGTCCACCCCGTGCGCTCGCATTCGGTGGCCGCTGCAGGCGGCATCAACGCCGCGATCAGCGTCGCCGACGACTGGCGCTCGCACGCCTACGACACCGTCAAGGGCTCCGATTTCCTGGGCGACCAGGACGCGATCGAGGTGATGTGCAGCGAGGCGCCTGCCGAGGTGATGCACCTCGAGCACATCGGCGTGACCTTCCATCGCAACGACAAGGGCGAGATGGACCTGCGCGCCTTCGGCGGCGCCTCGATGAACCGCACCGCCTATGTCGCCGACATCACCGGCCAGGCGATCCTCCACGTCCTCTACGAGCAGCTGATGAAGCACTCCTCGACCGTCGAGCGCTACGAGGAGTGGTTCACGACGTCGCTGATCATCGACGACGGGGGGGCATGCGTCGGCGTCGTCGCGCGCGACCTGCGCAGCGGGCGGATGGAGACCTTCGCGGCCAAGAACGTGATCCTCGCCTCGGGCGGCGCCGGGCAGTGCTTTCGCCCGACGACCAACGCGCTGATCTGCACCGCCGATGGGATAACCCAGGCCTACCGCGCCGGCGCACCGCTGATGGACATGGAGATGATCCAGTACCACCCGACGACGCTCGCCGAGAACGGCTTCCTGATCACCGAGGGCGCGCGTGGCGAGGGCGCGCACCTGCTCAACAGCCTTGGCGAGCGCTTCATGGAGAAGACGGCTCCCAACAAAATGGAACTAGCTTCGCGCGACGTCGTCTCGCGCGCCGAGCAGATCGAGATCAACGAAGGTCGCGGCGTCGGTCCCGACGGGAAGGGGATCTACCTCGACATCACCGTCGTGCCGCGCAAGCGCACGCTCGAGGCGCTGCGCGAGATCGTCAATATCGGCAAGGACTTCGCCGGCGTCGATATCACCCGCGAGCCGATCATCATCCAGCCGGGGCAGCACTACATCATGGGCGGCGTCAAGACCGACAAGGACGGCCGCACTTCCGTCGAAGGCCTCTACGCCGCCGGCGAGGTCGCCTGCGTGTCGGTCCACGGCGGCAACCGCCTCGGCGCCAACTCGCTGCTTGACACGCTGATCTTCGGCCGCCGCTCGGGCGAGCACGCCGCCGCCCGCGCCCATTCGATCGCGATGCCCGACGTCTCCGACGCGACGCTGCGCCGCGACGAGGCGATGATCGAGTCGATCATCGCCCGCCCGCGCGGCCCGCGGCGCGTCTCCGAGATCAAGGAGGAGCTCGGGACGACGTTGAACGAGCACGTCGCCGTGTTCCGCAACGAGGAAGGCCTCAACCAGGCGCTCGACGTCGTCCGCCGCCTAAAGGAGGAGGCCGAGCAGGCCTCGATCGACGACCGCGGAACGGTCTTCAACCAGGACGTGATCGGCGCGATCGAGCTCGGTTACATGATCGACTGCGCGGAGACGATCGTCGTCGCCGCGATCGAGCGCAAGGAGTCGCGCGGGGCGCAGTTCCGCACCGACTACCCGGAGCGAAACGACGAGGTCTGGCTCAAGCACATCGACATCTCAGCCGACGCCGATGGCGCGCCTAAGGTCTCCTACTCGCCGGTGACGATCACCCAGTGGCAGCCCGAGGAGCGCAAGTACTGATGAGCGAGTTCACACTTCGCCTGCGTCGCTACGACCCCGAGTCCGGGCAGGCGCCCTACTGGGACGAGCACACGATCGAGCTCGAGCCGCACCGCTCGGTGCTCGAAGGGATCCTCCAGGCCAGGGGCCGCTTCGACGGCTCGATCGGGATCCGCTGCTCCTGCCGCGCGGCGATCTGCGGCTCCTGCGGCGTGCGCATCAACGGCCAGCCGGGGCTCGCCTGCCACACCCACCTCGACGAGGCGATGTCGCGCTCGAGCGACGGCACGATCGTCGTTGAGCCGATGGGCAACATGCCGGTCATCAAGGACCTGATCGTCGACATGGACGCGGTGCACTGGAAGAAGATCCAGTCGGTCACCCCATGGCTGCTCGGCCGCGAGCCGGTTCCCGAGCGCGAGTACCTGGTCGACCGCGAGGCGATGGTCGACGTCACGCAGTCGATGGCCTGCATCCAGTGCGGAGCCTGCGTCTCGGACTGCCTTGCGATGGAGGTCGACCCCGAGTTCACAGGCCCGGCGGCACTCGCCAAGGCCTACCGCTTCGTCGGCGACCCGCGCGACTCAGAGCACAAGGAGCGGCTCACCTCGCTCGCCGAGGACCCGCATGGGCTGTTCACCTGCACGCACTGCTTCAAGTGCGTCGACGCCTGCCCGAAGGGTGTGAACCCGATGGGCCAGATCATGCGCCTGCGCCGCATCTCGGGCTCGGACTTCGACATCGAGGACCGCAACAACGGCTACCGCCACGAGCACGCCTTCGTCAAGAACATCCGCCGCAACGGCCTGCTGCACGAGGCCGACCTGCTGCCCGATTCCTACGGCGGAAAGTTCCACCCGCGCGCGGTGCCCGAGCTGATCGCGTCGCTGCCGGTGGCGATCCGCGGCATGCTGCGCGGCAAGATCACACCGGCCAAGGCGCTCCTTCACCCGCACAAGGCGTCCAAGGAATTGCGGGCCATCTTCGACAAGATCGAAAGCCGCCCCAAGCGCTACGAGCTGAATCTGTATGTGAGCGGCACCGACGCCGACAACGAGGGGACGGCGGCGTGAAGGTCGCCTACTGGCCGGGCTGCGTGAGCCGCGGCTTCACCCCCGAGCTGCACGGCGCGATGGCGGCCGTAGCGCCGCTGCTGGACATTGAGCTGATCGAGCTCGACCGCGCCAACTGCTGCGGCGCGGGTGTGATCGCCGAGCACAACCAGGAGCTCGCCGACACGCTCAACGCGCGCACGTTTGCGATGGCCGAGCAGGCGCGGGGCGATCTGATGATGAACATCTGCTCGACCTGCCAGGGCGCGCAGAGCGAGTGCCAGGAGCGCCTCGACGCAAACGCCGAATACCGCACTCACATCAACGCGACGCTGTCCTCAGAGGGGCTTCACTACGAGCCCGGCGTCGTCAACAAGAACTTCCTGTGGGTGCTGGTCGAGGAGATCGGGCTCGACGAGCTGCGCGCGAAGGTGAAGCGGCCGCTGACGAATCTCCGCGTCGGTCCCTTCTACGGCTGCTACATCATCCGCCCGGCGGCGCGGATCGGCATCGACGAGGAGCACCCGCGTCACACCTATCTCGAGCAGGTCATCGACGCGCTCGGCGGGACGGTCATCGACTACGCCGGATCGCACAAGTGCTGCGGCTTCCCGATCATCACGATGAACAAGACCGCGTCGCTGCGTCAGGCGGGCCGCCACCTAGGCGACGCCGTCGACGCCGAGGCTGACTGTGTGGTCACGCCGTGCCCGCTCTGTCACCTAAACCTCGACCTCCAGCAGCCACTCGCCCAGGCGGTCGTCGGGCGCGAGCTGAACATGCCGGTCCTCCACCTCCCCCAGCTGGTCGGCCTCGCGCTCGGCCTCGATCCGAAGCAGCTCGGCTTCTCGCGCCACATCGTGCGCCCGAGCACCGTGATCGACTGGACTCAGAGCGTGGTCGCCGGCGCGGCGCTCTGAGCGGTGGCGGCGCACCGTCGGTGCGCCGCCACTCAGCAGGCTGGTCTCAGCCGACGCCCGGCCCCGGCGCGTACTGGCCGAGGAACCCCTCGCTGATGATGTTCTGGCTCACCGCCGCCTGGCCGATGTAGCACTCCCAGGAGGTGGCGGCGACGTCGAGTGCGCGGCAGCCGCCGTTGACGTGCTTGGTCGCGTCGACAGTCGGCTCGACGGCGCCCTGGATCAGCCCCTGGCCGGCCGGCGGCGCTGTCGCGAGGGTGCAGTGGTATTCGACGCCCGCCGTCACGACGATGCAGGTCGGGTCGGTGCCGATCAGCGCCTTCGTCCCGGCCGGGAGGCTCTGGGCGACGGCCTGCGTGCTGAGCAGCTCGGTGGCGGCGATCGCCGCGCCCGGGATCAGCAGCGCCAGCGCCGCCGCGCTCCAGGCCACGCGGCGTGAGACGCGCAGTCGCCCGCGCGAGCGCCGCGGGGCTTCGCGCATGAGCTGCGCCGCGATCGCGCGCTCGAGCTCGCTTCCGAGGGCGGCAAGCCGCCCGGAGGTGTCGCTTGTCATGTGGTCTCCTTCCGTTCGATTCCTCGCCGCAGGGCGGCGAGACCGCGATGGACGCGCACGCGCGCTCCCTGCTCGGTCGTTCCGAGCGTGTGGGCGACCTGCGCGTAGGCGAGGTCGTCGAAGACGCGCAGCTCGACCGCCCGCCGCTGGGTGTCGGGGAGCTCATCGAGCAGCTCCTCGAGCCCGTCGAGCCACTGCTCCTGCGGCTCGAGCGCGGCGTCGCTTGTGGCGAGGATCCCGAGCCGCTCCGCCGCCGCACGCTCGAGGCGCCGCTTGCGGACCGACATCAGAAGGACATGGTGCGCGATTCCGTAGAGCCACGGGGCCGCACTTCCTTCGGCGCGATCCTCGAAGCGCTCGCGCGATTCCCACGCGCGGGCGAACGTCTCGGCGGTCAGGTCGTAGGCCGCGTCCTGCTCGCGCGTGCGCCGCGCGAAATAGCCGTGGATCGCGTCAGCGTGTCGTTCGTAGAGCGCGCGGAAGGAGGACGGATCTCCTCCGGCCGCGCGTAGCAGGTCGGCGTCGCTGCGTGTCATCTACAACCGACATTGCGCGGCAGCTCGAGAACGTTACGCGCGCGCGGCGAGCGCGCTGGCGAGGATCCCGCGCTCGACGAGGAGCTCGGCGATCTGCACGGCGTTGAGCGCGGCGCCCTTCAGCAGGTTGTCGCCGACAATGAACATGTTCAGCGAGCGAGAGTCGCCGAGGTCGGCGCGCAGCCGCCCGACCGCGACCTCGTCGCGACCGGCGTACTTGACCGGCGTCGGCAGCGGGTCGAGCACGATCCCCGGGAACGCCTCGAGCGCCGCCGAGGCCGCGTCGAGGTCGACGTCGCGCTCGAACGTCGCACGGACCTCGATGCTGTGGCCGACCATGACCGGCACGCGCACGCAGGTCGGGCTGACGCGCAGATCGTCGATCGCGAGGATCTTGCGCGACTCGTTGACCAGCTTGAGCTCCTCGTCGCTGTAGCCGTCGGCGGCCTCCGAGCCGAGCCAGGGGACGACGTTGTAGGCGAGCGGCGCCGCGTGGACCGAGTGCTCGATGCCGGCGATCGCCTTCGCGCCAGAGCTGACCAGATCCTCGCGCGACGCGTGAAGCAGCGGGACCTGAGCGGCCAGTTCGTCCATCCCCTTCTGCCCCGCCCCACCCGCGGCCTGGAAGCTCGTCGCGACGATCTCGCGCAGGCCGAAGACGTCGTGAAGCGCCTTCAGCGGCAGCATGATCGCCATCGTCGTGCAGTTGGGGTTGGCGACGATGCCGCGCTCGATCGAACCGAGCGCGTCGGGATTGACCTCGCTGACGACGAGCGGGACCTGCGGATCCATCCGCCAGGCGCTCGAGTTGTCGACGACGATCGCCCCGGTTTCAGCAAAGCGCGGCGCCCACTCGCGCGAGGTGCCGCCCCCGGCTGAGAACAGCGCGATGTCGAAGCCGTCGATCGTGTCCTCGCGCAGCGGCCGAACGGTCCCCACGCCGGGCAGCTCGCGGCCCGCGGAGCGCTCGGAGGCGAACGGCACGATCGTCTCGGCGGCGAAGCTGCGCGCCTGCAGCACCGCGAGCATGATCCGCCCGACGGCGCCGGTCGCGCCCACGACGGCGACACGCGGAGCGCTCATCGGGGGTCTCCGAACGGGTCCTCGGCCTTGATCGTGTCCGGGGTGTCGGCGAGCCCGAAGGCGCTGTGGAGCCCGCGCACGGCCTCCGGCACGCGCTCGCCCGCGATCACGCAGGAGATCTTGATCGGCGAGGTCGAGATCATTTCGATGTTTATGCCGGCTTCGCCGAGGACGGTGAAGACCGTGGCTGCGACCCCCGGGTGACTTCGCATCCCGGCGCCGACGATCGACACCTTGCCCATCGACTCCTCGGCCGCCATCTGCTCGATGCCAAGCTCGCTGACCAGCTCACTCAGCGTCTGGCGCGCGTGCCGGCTGTCCTCGTGCGGGACGGTGAAGGACATGTCGGCGCGGCGGCCGTCCTGGGCCGGCTCGTTCTGGATGATCATGTCGACGTTGACGTTGGCGTCGGCGAGGGCGCGGAAGATCCGCCCCGCCACGCCGGGCTCGTCGGGCACCCCGAGCAGCGAGATCCGCGTCTCGGTCGTGGAGTGCGTCACGGCTGTAACAAGCGGGCGTTCCATCGTCTCTTCCTCGGCCACGACAACGGTACCGGGTCCATCGTCGAAGCTCGAACGGCAGTGGATCCGCACGCCGTGGGTGCGCGCGTACTCGATCGAGCGAAGCTGGAGGACCCCCGCGCCCGAGGCCGACATCTCGAGCATCTCCTCGAAGCTGACGACCGACAGCTTGCGAGCGTCGGGAACGATCCGCGGATCGGCGCTGAAGACGCCCGCGACATCGGTGTAGATCTCGCAGACCTCGGCGCCGAGCGCAGCGGCGACCGCGACCGCCGTGGTGTCCGAGCCGCCGCGGCCGAGCGTCGTCACGTCCTGGCTCGTCGAGACGCCCTGGAAGCCGGCGACGAGGACGATCTTCTCGTCCTCCAAGGCCCGCGTGATGCGGTCGGCGCGGACGTCGAGGATGCGCGCCTTGGTGTGCGAGGTGTCGGTCACGATCCCGGCCTGGGAGCCGGTCAGCGAGACGGCTTCGTGACCGAGGTCGTGGATCGCCATCGCACACAGCGCGCACGAGATCCGCTCGCCTGTCGAGAGCAGCATGTCCATCTCGCGCGCGTCTGGGGTCGGTGAGACCTCCTCGGCCATCGCGATCAGCTCATCGGTCGTCTTGCCGCGCGCCGAGAGCACGCCGACGACGCGGTGCCCCTCCTCGCGCTTGGCGACGATGCGCGCCGCGGCGCGGCGAATCCGCTCAGCGTCGGCGACGGAGGTGCCGCCGAACTTCATGACGATGATGCTCATCCGGCGAGGGAGGATACGTGGCGCGCCGCCGGCGTTCCGGGCGCTAACTTGCCGCGCAGATGGACGACTTCGACGGCTATCTGGCGCGGATCGGGCTCGACCCCGCGGACTCGCCGTCGTGGCCGGCGATTCACCGCGCCCACGTCATCTCGATTCCCTTCGAGAACCTCGATCCGCACCGCGGGACCCCCATTTCACTGGAGCAAGCAGACCTCGAGCGAAAACTTGTCGCGCAGCGGCGCGGCGGCTACTGCTTCGAGCACAACCTCCTGCTGGCCTCCGCGCTCGAGCACCTCGGCCTGGAGGTCGAGCTGATGCTGGCCCGTGTTCGTTCCGGCGGCGCGCCGCCGGAGGGGCGGCCGCCCACGCACCTGGTGCTGCGCGTGACAGACGAGGACGGAGCGGCCTGGCACGCCGACGTCGGTTTCGGCAACGGCACGCTGTTTGACCCGATTCCCTTCGGCGCCCATCCGGACGTCGTTCACGAGCAGTCGGGATGGAGCTTCCGCGTCGTCGAGGATGGCGCCGAGCTCGTTCTTCAGACGCTCGGGGCAGACGGCTGGAGCGACGTCTACGGATTCGAGCCCCGTCCCGTCTTTCGAATCGACGTCGAGCTCAGCAACTGGTGGACCTGCACCAACCCGCGCTCGCCGTTCGTCTTCGGGCTGATCGCCGCCGTCAATCACGACGACGGCAGCCGCGAGGTGCTGAGCGACTGGAGTGGCCCGCTGCAGCTCAGAGCGATGGCGCCGGACGGCATCGACGTCTCCGAACAACCGCGCTCGGCCATCCCGGCGAAGCTCGAGCAGTTCGGCCTTCCCGGCTTCTCCCTCGGCGACGACGAGCGCGTTCGCTAGAGAGCGCGGCGACCGGCGAAGGCGCGACCGAGCGTCACCTCGTCGGCGTACTCGAGGTCGGAGCCGACCGGCAGTCCGCTGGCCAGGCGCGTCACGCTGACTCCTGGCGCGCGCTCGCGCAAGCCGTCGGCGATGTGCAGCGCGGTCGCCTCGCCGGTCGTCGTCGGGTTGGTCGCGAGGACGACCTCGCGTACGCCGCCCGCGTCGCCTTCTAGGCGCGCGTAGAGCTCAGCGATCCGCAGATCGTCGGGGTCGACTCCGTCGATCGGCGAGAGCGCCCCGCCGAGGACGTGGTAGAGGCCGCGGTATTCGTGCGTGCGCTCGAGCGGGATGACGTCGGAGGAGTCCTCGACGACGCAGATCAAGGTCGTGTCGCGCCGCTCGTCCTCGCAGATTCTGCAGCGCGGACCCTCGGCGAGGTTGAAGCAGACCTCGCACTGGCGGATCCGCTCCTTGACCTCGGTGATCGCAGCCGCAAGCGCCGCGGCGTCGGTCTCATCGCCGCGCAGGATGTGGAACGCGAGCCGCTGGGCCGTGCGCGTACCGATCCCCGGAAGCTTCGAGAGCTCGGTGACGAGCCGCTGGATCGGGGGCGCGAAGGAGCTCAAAAGCCTGGCAGGCCGAGTCCGCCGAGCGCTCCGAGGTCGAGGCCCGCGGTCGCCCCGCCCATCTTCTGCGCGGCCAACTCCTGCGCCGCGCGAAGTGCCTCGTTGGTCGCCGCGAGGACCATGTCGGCCAGCAGCTCGGGGTCGTCGGGGTCGATCGCGGCGGGATCGATGCGGACCTCCTTGACGACGAGCGCGCCGGTCACGCGAACGGTGACCATGCCGCCGCCGGCGCTGGCCTCGACCTCCGCCGCGGCAAGCTCCTCCTGCGCGCGCGCCATGTCGGCCTGCATCTTCTGCACCTGCTTCATCATCTGCTGCATGTTGGGCTGGGGCGGCATCAGCGCTCCTCCTCATCGTCGCCGTCGCCGAGCTCCTCGGCGCCGAACTCGTCCTTCAGGCGAGCGACGAGCTCGTCGTCGCTGAGCGGCTCGGGCGGCGCCGGCGCGTGGCCCTCGCGAAGCTCGTAACTGAACGTCAGCGCGTGGCCGGTGACGGCGCGGACGGCCTCGGTCAGCGCACTTCGCGTCGCGCGCTCCTCGGCCTTGCGACGCAGGAACGCCGCGTCCTGGCCGAAGGCGAGGATCAGGCGGTCGCCCTCGAGCTCTACCGGCCGCGCGTCGTCGACGACGGCGCCGAGCATCGCGTTCGAAGCGCGGACCGTGTCGAGGACGTCGGGCCAGACCGCGATCAAGCCGTCGATGTCAAGTGGGGCCGCGGCCACGGGCGGCGTCGGCGGCGGGGCCGCGTAGAACGGCTCGCGCGGTTCCTCCGCTGCCGGCGGGGAGCCCTCGGGCGCCGGTGAGGTCTCCGCGACCGGCGCCGGCGGCTGCTCGACGGGCGGCGGCGCAGTCTCCTCGGTCGCCGGCGGGGTCTCTGCGACCGGCCCCGGCGAGGGCTCGACGGGCGGCGGTGGCGGCGCGGCCTCCTCGGGCGGCGGCGGCGGAGCGGACGCGCGGGTCGCCTCCTCGAGGCGCTCGACGCGCGCGGCGAGCGCCGCGGTGCTCGGATCGAAGTCCGCGCGGGCGGCCTTGACGAGCGCCAGCTCGAGCTGGGTGCGCGCGTCGGCGCCGGCGCGCAGGTGCGCGAGCGCGTCGGCGAGCAGGTCGAGGGTGCGCACCAGCGCGGCGGTGCTGAGCGCCTCGGCTTGCGCGCAGAGGCGCTCGTCGCGCTCAGGTGTGAGGCTCAGTTCGGGCGGTACGACGCCGTCGTGCATCTGCACGACGAGCAGTTCGCGGGCGTGCGTCTCGAGCTCGCGGATGAAGGTCGCCGGGTCATGGCCGCCGTCGACGGCCGCGGCCGCCGCGGTCAGCGCGCCACGCGCGTCGGCGCGTGCGACGGCGTCCATCGAGCGGAAGAGGAGCTCGACGTCGGAGATCCCGAGCACCGCGAGGACGTCGGCGAGCGCGATCTGCCCGCCGGCATATGTCTGAAGCTGCTCGAGGGTCCCGAGCGCGTCGCGGAAGCTGCCCTGGGCGTGGCGGGCGAGGACGGCGACGGCTTCGCTGCCGAGGTCGATGCCCTCGGCCTTGGCGGTGCGGGCCACGACGGTGCCGATCTGCTCCGCGGTCGGGCGCTGGAAGTCGAAGCGGTGGCAGCGGTCGACGACCGTCGGCAGCACCTTCTGCGCCTCGGTCGTCGCGAGCACGAAGACGGTGTCCGGCGGAGGCTCCTCGAGCGTTTTGAGGAACGCGTTCCAGGCCGCCGTCGAGAGCATGTGCGCCTCGTCGAGGATGTAGATCTTGCGCCGGCCCGAGACCGGCGCGTAGGCGACGGAGTCGCGCAGCGCGCGAATGTCATCGACGGAGTTCGACGACGCGGCGTCCATCTCGATCACATCGAGCGAGCTCGCGGCGGCGATCGAGACGCAGGACTCGCACGTCCCGCACGGCTCGACGGTCGGTCCGTTGACGCAGTTCAGGCAGGCCGCGAGGATCTTTGCCATCGACGTCTTGCCGGTGCCGCGCGAGCCGACGAAGAGGTAGGCGTGGTGGACGCGGTCGAGCACCACAGCGTTGGTCAGCGTCCGCACGACGTGCTCCTGGCCGACCACCTCGGCGAACGTCCGCGGGCGGTGGCGGCGGTAAAGCGAAGCGGGCGCGGGCACGAACAGCGAGTCTACTCAGCGGCGCCGGGGCTTCGGGCGGGGCGGGGACGCGGTGGCGGACGCCCGCCGTCAGAGCGGTGAGCCGAAGCGAATGGTGTTGCCGTCGGGGTCGATGGTCACGCCCTCTCGCTGGCCCCACGGCGTGTCCTGCGGCGGTCGAACGTCGGCGCCCGTCGCGCCCCACTCGGCGGCGAGCGCGTCGGCGTCCTCCACGTATAGGTAGGCGGTAGTAGGCGACGCTGCGCGGCCGGCCGGGACGGTCCCGAGTTGCAATTCGATGCCGTCGCGGCGAGCGAAGCCATAGCCGCCCGCAGCGGCCTCGCCCGTGTACTCGCTCGTCGCGAAACCCAGGCGGGAGTAGTGCGCGAGCGCCGCGGCAAGGTCTGTGACCGGGAAGGCCGGCGCGAACATCCGCAACCTCGTCGTGCGGGACAACGCGGACTCAGACACGCGGCGATCATAGGGCGATCGATGTTCGTGGCGGGCGCCGACGGGTGAAGCGGGTAGCGTCTCGCGCGATGCGGTCTAGGGCGGCCATCGTGACGGCCGCCGGCGCGATCGCGCTGCGGCTGGCGATCGGCGTCGGCTTCGTCAACTACGACACGCTGTATTCGCTGGTCTGGGGGCAGCAGCTGGCGCGCGGCCAGACGCCGACCTACCAGCTGACGCTTGCGCCGACGCCGCACCCGCTACTCGAGCTGATCGGCCTCATCCTCGCGCCGTTCGGCTTCGCCGCGACGCTATCGGTAGTCGTCGCGATCGCCTACCTGGCGCTGGCCTGGCTCGGCTATCTCGTCTACCGCCTCGGCAGCGAGTGGTTCTCAAAGCCCGCCGGCCTCGCGGCGGCCGCCCTGATCCTCAGCCGCTACGAGGTCCTCAGCTACGGCGTGCGCTCGTACGCCGACATCCTCTACGTCGCCCTCGTGCTCGCGGCGGTGCTGATCGAGACGCGCCGCCGGCGCGCAGGTGCCCCGGTCCTCGCCGT
>DATGHN010000381.1:0-3388 GCA_035308005.1 Solirubrobacteraceae bacterium | reverse complement strand
GCTCCATTTCCTGCACGCGCGACAGCGCGTCGAGGTGGGTCCCGCCGACGCGGCCAGGCTGCGCCTGCGCCACGGCGCGCAGATGCTGGTGCTCGATGAGACCGGCGCGTCGGTCGTGGCCGAGGTCGCGCTGCGCGACACGACCCCGCCGGGGACGGCGTTCCTCGAGCGCGGGCTGGCCGAGCAGGGGGCCAACGCGCTGCGCGGGCAGACCGTGACGATCGTCCCGATCCCCGAGCCGCAGCCGGAGCCGGAGCTCGACGCAGCGGTCGAGGAGGCGCTCGCGTGACCCTCGCGGTGGCCGGCTACTACGAGGCGTGGTGGATCCAGATCATCAAGGCGCTCGTGATCTTCGGCATCGCGCTGGGGATCCTGCCGCTGATCATCGTCTACGAGCGCAAGCTCCTCGGCCGCTTCCAGGGCCGCTACGGCCCCAACCGCGTCGGCCCCTACGGGCTGCTGCAGCCGCTCGCCGAGATCGTCAAGTTCGCGACCAAGGAGGACTCACGCCCGGTCACCTCGGTCGGCCCGCTCTACCTGGCGGCGCCGGTGATCTCGATCATCACGGCGGTCGGGGCGTTCGCGCTGGTCCCGTTCGGGGACGCCCCGCACATCTTCGGCACGCGCGTCGGGCTCTACGGCGTCGACACCTCCGTCGGCCCGCTGTACGTCTTCGCGTTCGGCGCGATCGCCTTCTACGGCCTGATGCTGGGCGGCTGGGCATCGGGTTCGAAGTACTCTTTTCTGGGCGCGATGCGCGCCGCCGCGCAGCTGATCTCCTACGAGGTCGCCCAGGGCCTCGCGTTGATCGGCGTCGTGATCACCGCCGGCAGCCTCTCGCTGACGAGGATCGTCCATGCGCAGGGCGGCATGTGGTACTTCATCCCCCAGTTCGGGGGCTTCCTGGTGTTCACGATCGCGAGCTTCGCCGAGACCAACCGCTCGCCGTTCGACCTGATCGAGGCCGACGCGGAACTGGTCGCGGGCTACTTCACCGAGTACGGCGGGACGCGGATGGTGGCGTTCCTCTTCGCCGAGTACCTGAACATGCTCGTCGTGTCCGGGATCACCGTGACGCTCTTCCTCGGCGGCTGGTTGCTGCCGTTCGGCATCCACCCGCCGACGTGGGTCGACCCCTTCATCGTGCTGGCGAAGATGATGCTGTTCGTGACCTTCTTCATCTGGATTCGCGCGACGCTGCCGCGCCTTCGCTATGACCAGCTGATGAGCTTCGGCTGGAAGATCCTGCTGCCGCTCGCGACGCTCAACGCGCTCGTGACGGCGATCATCGTGGTGGCGGTGCACAAGTGAGGTGGAGCCCGGGAGATGATCAGATCGTCGTCACGCGGGCCCCCGCCCCGGGCGCCGCGGGCGGCGCCTACCGCGCGTTCGGCGAGACGCTGCGCGGCCTCAAGACGACGTTCGCGCGCGTCGTCGAGGGCGTGAGCACGATCCAGTACCCCGAGGAGAAGGTGCCGGTCTACCCGCGCTTCCGCGGCCGCCATCGCCTGCACCGCTTCGAGGACAGCGGCCTGGAAAAATGCGTCGGCTGCTCGCTGTGCGCCGCCGCCTGCCCCGCGGACTGCATCCGCGTCGTGGCCGCCGAGAACACCCCCGAGGACCGCGTGTCGGCAGGCGAGCGCTACGCCGCGGTCTATGAGATCAACCTCAGCCGCTGCATCTTCTGCGGCTATTGCGAGGTCGCCTGCCCGTTCGACGCGATCACGATGGGGCACGACTTCGAGCTCTCCGACTACAACCGCTCGGACCTCATCTTCACCAAGGAGATGCTGCTCGCCGAGCCGATAGAAGCGACCCCGCTTCGCGCCGAAGGCGAATAGTCATGCTCGCGCCATCGACCACGCCCGCAGCGCGGGCCTCCTGCTGATGTCCGTCCTGATCTTCTTCATCGCCGCGATCGGCACGCTCGGCGCCGCGGTCGCCGTGATCGCACTGCAGAAGCCCTTCTACAGCGTCCTCGCGCTCGCAGCGCACCTCGTGCTGCTCGCCGCGCTCTTCCTGCTGCTGCGCGCGGAGTGGGTCGCCTTCGCCCAGGTCGTCGTCTACGCGGGGGCGGTGATGGTGCTCTACATCTTCGTCGTGCAGTACGTCGGCGACGAGGCCTCGCCGCTGCGCCAGAGCCCCGGCCGGCCCGTCACCTTCGCCGCGTTCGCGTGCGGCATCGCGCTCGTCACGGAGCTGTTCGTCGCGGTGCTGGGCACCGGTCTGAAGGCGGTCGGCACGGACGGCGCTCCCTACCGGCCCGGCTTCGGTACGCCCGGCCAGATCGGCACGCTGCTGCTGACGCGCTTTCTCGCCCCCTTCGAGATCGCGTCCTACCTGCTGCTCGTCGCCGCCGTCGGCGCGGTGCTGCTGGCGCGCCGGCGCCGCGGGCTCTCCGAGGGCGTCGAGGACGACACGCCGCGGATCAGCGTCGCCGAACTGCTCGGGCCGCGGCCCGCGGGCACGGGGACGATGCACGAGGCCGGCGGCTCGACGGTGGTCGACCGGTGACCATCGCCTGGTATCTGGCGGTCAGCGCGCTGCTCTTTGTGATCGGCGCCGGCGGCGTGCTGATCCGGCGAAACCCGCTCGTGATCCTGCTCTGCCTCGAGATGATGCTGAACGCCGCCAACCTCGCGCTCGTCGGCTTCTCGCGGATGTGGGGCAATGGTGACGGCCAGATCTTTGCGCTGATCGTGTTGGTCGTCGCCGCGTGCGAGGTGACCGTGGGCCTCGGCCTGGTCGTCGCAATCCATCGCCGGCGCCTGCCGATCGACGTCGATGAGATGCGGGAGCTGCAGGGATGAGCGCGACGACCGCCGCCTGGCTCGTGCTCGCCGCCCCGCTCGCGGGGACGATCGCGATCGGCGCGACCTGGGGCCGCCTGCCCGGCCGCGCCGCGGGCTGGCTGGGGACCGGGTCGATCGCCGCGTCGTTCGTCTTCGCGCTGATCACGCTCGCCGAGCTGCAGCATCACGCGCCGGGCGCTCGCGAGCTGACCTCGACGCTGTGGACGATCGCCGGGACGGCGGGCGTCGACGCGAAGCTGACCTTGCTCGTCGACCCGCTCTCGGTGCTGATGATCTGCGTCGTCGCGGGGGTCTCGATGCTGATCCACCTCTACTCGATCAGCTACCTCCAGGGCGACCGCGGCTACACGCGCTTCTTCGCATACCTCAACTTCTTCGTCTTCTCGATGCTGCTGCTCGTCCTCGCGGGCAACTTCGTCGTGCTGATCGTCGGCTGGGCGTTCGTCGGCGCCGCCTCCTACATGCTGATCAGCTTCTGGTACCGCCGCACGACAGCGACCGGCGCCGGCATCAAGGCCTTCGTGATCAACGTGCTCGGCGACGTCGGCCTGGTGCTCGGGACGTTCTTCATCTTC
>DATGHN010000380.1:0-3127 GCA_035308005.1 Solirubrobacteraceae bacterium | reverse complement strand
ACGACGGTCGCGTCGCGAGCTACGCCGGGCGCTCGGTGATCGAGCCCGAGCTCGCCGTCGACCTGCTCGCCGATCTCGAGCGGCGCGACCTGCTCGTCAAATCGGAGCAGCACGAGCACTCCTACCCTCATTGCTGGCGCTGCGGAACGCGGCTCATCTACTACGCGAAGCCGTCCTGGTACATCGCGACCTCGAGCCTGCGCGATCGGCTGCTGGCGGCCAACGAGACTGTGCAGTGGCATCCGCCCGGGATCAAGCACGGCCGCTTCGGCGACTGGCTCGCGGGCAACGTCGACTGGGCGCTGTCGCGCGAGCGCTACTGGGGGACGCCGCTTCCGATCTGGCGCTGCGACCGAGACCCCGAGCACCGCGTCTGCATCGGCTCCTTCGCCGAGCTCGAGCGGCGCACGGGCACGCCGATCGGCGACCCGCATCGCCCCTACGTCGACGAGCTCACGTTCGCCTGCGATTGCGGCGGTGCGATGACCCGCGTCAGCGAGGTCATCGACGTCTGGTTCGACTCGGGCTCGATGCCGTTCGCACAACACCACGCGCCGTTTGAGAACGAGGACATCTACGAGAGCACCTTCCCGGCCGACTTCGTCTGCGAGGCGCTCGACCAGACGCGCGGCTGGTTCTACTCGCTGATCGCGATCTCAACGCTGCTCAACGACTGCGCGCCGTACCGAAACGTCGTCTGCCTCGGCCTGCTCGTCGATGGCGAGGGGCGCAAGATGTCGAAGTCGCTCGGCAACGTGGTCGTTCCCTGGGAGGTCATCGACCGCTTCGGCGCCGACGCCTTCCGCTGGTACTTCTTCACCTCCAAGCAGCCATGGGACGGCTACCGCTTCTCGGTCGACGCGGTCGGCGACGCGGTTCGCCTGTTCCTGCGCCAGCTTTGGAACGTCTACAGCTTCCACGTCCTCTACACCAACGCCGCGCAGCCCGGCCAGGGCGGCGAGGGCGAGCGCTCGGATCTCGACAGCTGGGCGCTGTCACGGCTGGCGGCGACCGTCGAGACCGTCCGCGAGCGACTCGACGCCTACGACGCGACGCTCGCCGGCAAGGCGATCGCCGACTTCGTGGAGGACCTCTCGAACTGGTACGTGCGCCGCTCGCGACGGCGCTTCTGGGACGGCGACGCGGCCGCGCTTGCGACGCTGCAGAAGATTCTCGTCACGCTCGCCAAGCTGCTCGCGCCGTTCACGCCGTTCGTCGCCGATGAGATCTACGACAACCTCGACGGCGAGCTCGGAAGCGTTCACCTCTGCGACTTCCCCGAGCCCTGCGCGCGCGACCTCGAGCTCGAGTTCGCGATGGCGACGGCGCGCGAGACGGTGCGCCTCGGCCTCGCCGCGCGCGGGCAGGGCAACGTCAAGCTGCGCCAGCCGCTGCGCGAGGCGGTGATCGTCGCAGCCGGGCGTGAGCGAGGCGCGGTCGAAGGCCTGTCAGAGCTCGTGCGCGAGGAGCTGAACGTCGCCTCCCTGCGCTTCGTCGACGCGGCCGATGAGCTCGGCACCTACACGATCAAGCCGAATCTGCCGGCGCTCGGACCGCGCTTTGGAGCGCGGATGCCGGAGCTTCGCGCGGCGATCACGGCGCTTGAGCCGACCGCCGTGGCGGCGTCGTTTCGCGAGGGGCGCACGGTCGTGGTCTCGATCGCCGGCTCAGACCACGAGCTGATCGCCGATGACCTGCTCGTCTCGATCGCTCCGCTCGAGGGCTACGGCCTCGAGCGCGAGGGCTCACACGCGGTCGCGCTCGAGCTGGCGCTCGATGACGAGCTGATCCGAGCCGGCCTGGCGCGCGAAGTCGTGCACGCGATTCAGCAGGCTCGGCGCGGCGAGGGCCTCGAGATCACCGACCGCATCGAGCTCGTTCTCGGCGGCGACCCGCCGCTGCTCGAAGCCGCCCGCGAGCACCAGGACTACGTCACCGGCGAGACGCTGGCGACGGCGTTCGCCTTCGAGGAGCGCGAGGACTGGACGGCGACTGTCTCGATCGACGGGTTCATCCTGTCGATCTGGCTGCGCCGCGCCGAGTCCTAGGCCTCTGACTCGAACAGCTGGGCCTCGAGCTTCTTCTTGGGGTAGGCGCCGATGACCTTCTTGACCGGCGAGCCGGCCTCGAAGAGGATCATCGTCGGGATCGAGAGGACGTCGAACTTGGCGGCCGTCTGCTGGTTGTCGTCGATGTTCAGCTTGACGACGCGCAGGTTGTCCTGGTGCTCGACCGCGATCTCCTCGAGGATCGGCGCGACGAGCCGGCACGGCCCGCACCAGGGAGCCCAGAAGTCCACCAGCACCGGGGTCTCCGACTCGAGAACCTCGGCTTGGAAGTTGTTGTCGTTGACTTCGTTGAGGGTGCCCGCCATGGGTTCGCTCCTAAGTTCGTAGTCCGCCTCTGCTCAATACTATACAGAATGAAGTGGCCGGTTGGGCGTGCAGCGAGCGCGCCGGCGAGGCCGGCTTCGCGGACCGCCTAGACCAGCGCGTGCAGCAGATGCGGCGAGATGTAGACCTCGATCAGCGAGGCGACGAGGAGCATCGGCAGGGCGATCGCGACCGTGACCATCGTCGCCGCGAGCAACTGATCCCACTCGCCGCGGCGGCTCGCGATGATCCACGCCGCGAGCGGCAGGAACAGCGCCGTCAACTCGATCACGGCGTGCGGCAAGAGCACGAGTAGCAGCGTTCCGGGAGTCGTGTGCAGCGCGTGCGCGACCGACGCGGTCTCGCCGCCCAGCACGATCGACTGCGCAGACAGCGAGAACGTCGTCGCCGCCACGACGAAGACGATCGCGAAGCGCCCGCCACGCTCGTGAATCATGCGCAGGACGCCGTGGCGCTGCTCGGCCTGCATCGGCACCGAGGAGCCGGCGATGAAGCCTGCGACGCAGGCCATCGCGTGAAGCGCCAGCACGAGCAGGTTGCGCTCGAGGATCATCCAGACGTTGCCCCAGTTGCCGACACGGAACGGCGGCTGGATCGTCTGAACGGTGAAGCCGCCCGAGCCGGAGACCCCGGCGATCCCCCATGTCGCGGCAAGCAGCAGCACCGCGGCGAACGCGCTCCCGGCGAACCAGCGCGCGACCGCCGGCCAGGGGTGGTGGTGCCACCCCGTCAGC
>DATGHN010000379.1:0-2957 GCA_035308005.1 Solirubrobacteraceae bacterium | reverse complement strand
CATGTCGAAGCAGACGTTGGTGGCAATCCGGTAAAGCCACGACCGCAGAGCGGAGCGACCCTCGAATCGATCGAGGTTCTGCCAGGCGCGCACGAGCGACTCCTGCACGGCGTCCTCGGCGTCAAACGGCGAGGCCAGCATCCGGTAGCAGTAGCGCGTCAGCTCGCCTCGATGACGCTCGAGGTCGGCGAAAGTCGGCGTCGCGAAGGACGGGGCGCCCATCGCCAGAGATCGTACGCCCGCGGCGGTCACGCAGCTATGACGGCGCGAGCGCGCAGAACTCATCGCGATGAATTTCGCGAGTCGGCGTGGACTCCGTCGCGATGCCGCGCGGACGGGCCGCCGCGGGGGTAGCGTAGTGGCGTGTCGCTTGATACCGCTTCCGCCGCGCTCGACGCAGAGATCTTCGAGCTGGGGCGAAGGCTGGCGCGACGGCGCCCGTCGCGGGGCGCCGCCGCCCGCGCCGGCCGGGACCGCGCGATGGCACTCGCCTCTCGCGACCCGCAAGTGCGCGCCGCTCTGTTTCGGCTCGTCGACGTCGCGCCGGCCTGCTCGACTCCCGCCGAGCTCGCCGAACACCTCGAGGCGCTGCTCGCCGATGTCGACGAGCCGACGCACGCGGTGCGCCTTGCCACCGACGCCGCCGGCGGTCTGCTGGCGCCGGCGGTCGGCCGCCTGGCCGCCGCGGCGGTGCACCAGATGGCCGGCGCCTTCATCGTCGGTGAGTCCCCGCGGGCCGCCTCGTCGGCGCTGCGCCGGCTCTGGTCGCACGGCGCCGCGGTGACGGTCGACCTCCTCGGCGAGGCGACTGTTACGCGCGAGGAGGGGCGAGCGTACGCGGCGGCCTGCGACGCGGCGCTGTGCACGCTGGCCGGCGAAGCGGCGCGATGGCCGAAGCAACCGCTGCTCGAGCGCGACGGAGCAGGCGCGCTGCCGCGCGTCAACCTCTCGTTGAAGGTCACAGCGCTGACCCCTCTCGTGCGTCCGCAGGCGCCCGAGCGGGGGCGCGAGGACGCGGCCGAGCTGTTGCGCGCGCTGCTGCGCCGAGCGGCTGAGGTCGGCGCCCATCTGCACGTCGACATGGAGTCGCTCGACTCTCGCGAGATGGTCTTCGAGCTGGTCATGGAGGTCCTCGGCGAGCGCGAGTTCGCGGCAGGGCCCTCGGCGGGGATCGTGCTGCAGACCTACCTTCGCGACAGCGAGCAGATGCTCGAGCGCGTTCTCGAGTGGTCGCGCGCGAGCGCCCGTACCCCACCGCTGACCGTTCGACTGGTCAAGGGCGCCTATTGGGATCACGAGACGATCGAGGCGGCTCGAAGCGGCTGGCAGCCGCCGGTCTTCACCGACAAGGCCGACAGCGATCGCTCCTTCGAACGACTGACTCGCAGGTTGATCGACGCCTGGGCCGGCGAGCGCCTCGTGCGTCCGGCGATCGCTTCGCACAACCTGCGCTCGCTTGCCCACGCGGTCGTCTACGCGCGACACGCAGGGCTCGCCTCGGCCGACTTCGAGCTGCAGGTCCTCCGCGGCCTCGGCGACGACCTCCAGGAATCGCTCACCGCCGAGGGCCTCCGCGCGCGCGTGTATTGCCCGGTCGGCAACCTGGTCGCGGGCATGGCCTATCTCGTTCGCCGCCTGCTCGAGAACACCTCGAACGACTCGTTCCTGGCGAGCCGGGTCAGCGGTGGTGCGACGCTCGATGAGCTGCTGGCGCCGCCGTGACCGCCGCGTTCCGCAACGAGCCGCTGGCGGAGTTTCGCCGCACGCAGGAACGCCAACCGTTCACCGCGGCACTCACGCGTCTCGACGCCCGTGCCGCGATCGAGGTACCGGTGATCGTCGCCGGCGAGCGTCGCGGCGGCGAGGGGACGTTCACCTCCGTCGATCCTGGCGAGCCGGCCCGGATCGTCGCTCGGGCCGCGGCCGCCGGCCCCGGCGACGTCGAGGCCGCTGTCGCGGCGACGGCAAGCGCAGGGCGCGACTGGGGCAGGCGCGAGGCGGCCGAGCGCGCGACCGTCCTGATCGGTGCCGCCGCCGAGCTTCGCGCGCGCCGCCCCGACCTGGCCGCGCTCGAGGTCCGCGAGTGCGCAAAGCCCTGGGCTGAGGCGGACGCCGACGTCTGCGAAGCGATCGACTACCTCGAGTACTACGCGCGCGCGGCCGAGGAGCTCGCGACGGCTCCCGAGCTGCTGCAGGTCCCCGGCGAGCACAACGGGCTTCACTACCGCCCGCGCGGCGTCGCGGCGGTGATCGCCCCGTGGAACTTTCCGCTCGCAATCGCGGCGGGCATGACGGCAGCGGCGCTCGCCGCCGGTAACGGCGTCTGCCTCAAGCCGGCCGAGCAGTCGCCGGCGTGCGCGCTCGCGCTCCACGACGCGCTCGAGAGTGCGGGGCTCCCGCGTGGTGTGCTCGCCCTGCTACCAGGCGAGGGCGAGGTCGGCGCGGCGCTCGTCGGGCATCCGGGCGTCCACACGATCGCCTTCACCGGCTCGGCTGCCGTCGGACTCGAGATCCTCCGGCGCGCGGCGGAGCTCACGCCGGGGCAGCGCCACATCAAGCGCGTCGTCGCCGAGATGGGCGGCAAGAACTGCGTGATCGTCGACGCCGACGCCGACCTCGATGATGTCGTGCCGGCGGTGCTCGATTCGGCGTTTGCCTTCGCGGGACAGAAATGCTCGGCGGCGTCGCGGATCCTGATCCACGAGCGCATCTTTGAGACCCTCGAGGCTCGTCTACGCGGCGCGCTCGAGACGCTCCTGGTCGGCCCGGCCGAACGCTTCGACACCGACGTGCCGCCGTTGATCGAGGCCGCGGCACGCGATCGCGTCGAGCGGGTTCTCGATGAGGAGTTCGCCCGCGGGGCGAAGGTGACGCGGTCCGGCGCGATCCCCGACAGTGAAGGCTTCTACGCGGCCCCCGCGCTCGTTGTTGGCGCGGGCGCGTCGAGCGCCGTGGTC
>DATGHN010000378.1:0-8423 GCA_035308005.1 Solirubrobacteraceae bacterium | reverse complement strand
GGCGTCAACGCGCTGTCGGGCTACAACGTCGCGCGCAAGCTGCTGGGGCGGCGCTAGAGGGGGCGAAGACGCCGCCGGCGCCGCGCGTCGGCGAGCGCTTGGAGGGCCACGATCCGCCCCGAAGCGGCGTTGAGGCCAGGGCCCGGGTAGGTCGACGCGCCGCAGTGATAAAGCCCGCGCAGCGGCGTGCGGTGCGAGCCGTAGCCGGCCAGCGGACGCCAGAGGTAGGCCTGGTCGAGCTCGCAGTCGCCTGCGTAGATGTCGCCGCGCACGAGGTTGGGGTTGCGCCGCTCGATCTCGACCGGCGACAGCGCCGTGACCGTGCCTCGCGCCGCGTCCCAGTTGCTGACGTGGGCGGCGATCGCGGCGAGGACGCGCTCGGTGAACGCGCTGGCGAGGGCCGGGTTCTCCCAGCCGCCTGCGACGTCGATCTCGCCGGCGCCGTCGCCGCGCGGGGCGTAGGGGACCTGCTGGAGCTGAATCCAGAGGATCGAGCGGCCTTCGGGGGCGCGCGAGGGATCGAGGACCGTCGGCTGGCCGGCGACGATCGTCGGCTGCGCCGGGAGCAGGCCGGCTGCCGCCTGCGCGCAGGCGAGCGCGACGCTCGCCACGCCGTCTGAGATATGGACGATCGGCACCTCATCGAGACGGCTGTCGCGCCAGCGAAGCGGCTCGCGCAGCGAGACGTGGATCTGCATGCCGCCGCGCGGGCTGTAGCGGAAGCGCAGCCCCTGCTCGCGCGCGCCGTCGCTGACCGCGCCGGCCTCGAGCAGGCGGCCGTAGAGCTGCGTCGGCGTCGTGTTGGCGATCACCGCGCGGCGGGCATCGCGCTCGCTGCCGCCCGCAACGACCCCGACCGCGCGCCCGCCTCGAACGGCGATCCGCTCTGCCTCGACGCCCGTCTCGACGCGCCCGCCGAGGTCCTCGACCAGGCGCTCGAAGGCGCGCACGAATCCGGCTGAGCCGCCGCGCACGACCGGCAGGCCGACCGCGTGCAGCGACCCGGCGATCGCGAGCGCCTGAAAGCCGCTGCCCGAGGCGTCGGGAGAGAGGCCGGTGTGTAGCGCCCACGGCGCGTAGAGCTCGCCGACCTCCGAGCCCGCGAAGGTCGTCTCAAACCAGGCCCGCGCCGAGGCCAGCACGCTCGCCGTGAACTCGAGCGTGCCGCGGCGGTGAAGCCGGCGCGTGAGGCGCAGCGCGAGGCGCGCGGCCGAGGCGGAGTGAAGCTCGCTGGCGAGCATCTCGCCGACGATCGGGATCGTCTCGCCGAAGCGCGCCATCTCGGCCGCGTATGCCGCGCGATCGCGCGGGTCAAGGCCCTCGGCGGTCTGCTCGATGTCGCGGTAGGCGACGATCGCGCGGCCGTCGGCGCGGACGTTGGCGGTCGTCGCCTCCGGGCTCTCCGCGTAGTCGAGGCCTCGCTGGGCGAGCTCTTCGCCGAGCTCGGCGAACGCAGCCGAGAGTTTGAACAGCGGATGCCAGGCCGAGAAGGTGTCGTGCAGGAAGCCGGGCTCGGTCAGCTCCTCGGTGGCGACCGCGCCACCCGCCGTCGCGTTGCGCTCGAGGACCTCGACGCTCATCCCGGCCCGGGCCAGGTAGGCCGCGGCGACGAGGCCGTTGTGTCCCGAGCCGATGACGATCGCGTCGCTCATCCCGTGCGGGCGGATCGTAGCGGCGAGGTCAGTGCGTCCGGGAATGGACCTCGACGTCGACGCGCGCCCGGTGGGCGCCCCAGCTCACCGTCAGCTCCCAGCAGCCGGCCTTCGGCAGGTTGACGTATGAGGGGTAGATCTCACCGGGCGAGGAGTCGGCGGGCCAGGAGCTGTGCGCCGTGATCGCGGGGTTTGACCCGTAGTGGCCGACGATCCGCAGCGGATTGCCGTTGCGGGCGTAGCGCACGACCCAGAGAACCTTGTTGGTCGGGTTGGTCGGGCTCCCGGCGCGAAGGGTGGGGGCGAAGAAGAACGCCGCCGCGGCATCGTTGCCGCTGACCGAGTAGGGCGGGACGTAGCCGCCGGTTGAGCGAACGAAGGCCGGCGCGGCCCAGGCCGGCGGGCGGCCGTGGTGGATCGCGCTGACGGCGCAGCGCCCCCCGGTGGCGCCGCCCGCGGGTGCGGCTGCCACGCCGATCAGCGCGGCGAGCACCCCCACTAACACGGTCGCGCGCATCCGCGAAAGCATTGCACTTGACAGCCTTCTTAGCAGCCGCTATTTTCCTTCCTAGTTAGTATTCACTATGAAGGGGAAGGCGCGATGACGCAGGAGCGAAGCAGGGGCTGGACACTGGCAATCGTCTCGATCGGCCTGTTCATGGTCGTCCTCGACAACCTCGTCGTGAGCGTCGCTCTGCCGAGCATCCGCCGCGACCTCGGCGCCTCGATCCAGACGCTCGAGTGGACCGTCAACGCCTACGTCCTCGCCTACGCGGTGCTGCTGCTGACGGGCGCGGCGCTCGGCGAGCGCTTCGGCCGTAAGCGCCTCTTCATCCTCGGCCTCGCCCTCTTCACCGCCTCCTCGGCGGCCGCCGCGCTCGCCCCCTCGGTCGGGCTGCTGATCGCCGCCCGCGCGAGCCAGGGCGTCGGCGCGGCGATCGTCACGCCGCTGACCCTGACGCTCCTCGCCGAGGCCTTCCCGCCGGCGCGCCGCGGCGTCGCGATCGGCGTGTGGTCGGGGATCAGCGGCGTCGCCGTCGCGCTCGGGCCGCTCGTCGGCGGCGGCGTCATCCAGGCCGCCTCCTGGCACTGGATCTTCTGGATCAACGTCCCGATCGGAATCGCGCTCCTGGCGGCCGCAGCGTTGCGCCTCAGCGAAAGCCGCGGCCGCTCGGCGGCGCTCGACCTGCCCGGCCTCGGGCTCAGCGCGAGCGGCCTGTTCGGGATCGTCTACGGCCTGGTGCGCGCGCAGTCGCTCGGCTGGACCGCGGGCCAGGTCGTGATCTCACTCGCCGCGGGCGTCGTGCTGACCGCCGCCTTCCTGGTCCACGAGCGCCGCGCGAGTGAGCCGATGCTGCCGCTCGGCTTCTTCGCCCGGCGGAGCTTCGCGGTGACCAACGTCGTCTCGGCGTCGATGTACTTCGGGATGTTCGGCTCGATCTTCTTCCTCAGCCAGTTCCTCCAGAACGTCCTCCACAACACGCCCTTCCAGGCCGGCGTCAAGCTGCTCGTCTGGACCGGCTCGACGATGCTCGTCTCGCCGCTCGCCGGCTACTTCTCAGAGCGATTCGGGAGCCGCGCGTTCATGGTCGCCGGCCTCGCGCTGCAGGCGGTGGCGCTCGGCTGGCTCGCGACGCTCGCCTCGCCGACGATGAGCTACGCGTCGATGATCGCCCCGTTCATCCTCGCCGGCTCGGGCATGGCGCTCGTCTTCGCGCCCGCCGCCAACGCCGTCCTCTCATCGGTTGCAAGCGCGCAGGCCGGACAGGCCTCTGGCGCGACGAACGCAATCCGCGAGCTCGGCGGCGTCCTCGGCGTGTCGGTCCTTGCGACCGTCTTCACCGCGCACGGCGGCTACGCCTCCGCGCACACCTTCATCAGCGGGCTCGTCCCGGCGATCTGGGTCGGCGTCGCGGTGCTGGGGCTCGGAGCGCTCGTCGCGGCGGCCGTGCCGTTTCGCACTCGCGCGGCGGCCGAGGCCGTTGCAGTACCGGCCTAAGCGTTCTCTAGCATCGGCGAGGCAATGGCTGAGGCGTCAAACCAGGAGGCTCCGCGCCGGCGCGTGCCGGCCGCGGAGCGCCGCGATGCGCTGATCGAGGCTGCGGTCCACGAGTTCGCCCACGGCGGACTGCACGGAACCCCAGTCGAGCGGATCGCCAAACGCGTCGGTGTCGCTCAGCCATACGTCTTCAGCCTGTTTGCGACCAAGCGCGATCTGTTCCTGGCGGCCGTCGAGCGCGGTTTCGAGGTCGTCACCGAGACCTTCGACGCCGCCGCCGAGCGCGCCGGCGGCGTCGATGTGCTGCAGACGATGGGCGCCGCCTACATCGAGCTGCTCGGGGCGCAGCGCGACCTGCTGCTGCTCCAGCACCATTCCTACGCCGCCTGCGACGACGAGGTGATCCGCGACGCCGTGCGGAGCTCCTACGCCCGCCTGGTGGGACATGTGGCGGAGCTCTCGGGCGCCTCGGGTGAGGAGCTCGACGACTTCTTCCGCCACGGCATGTGGCTCAACGTCGCGGCGGCGATGGGGGTCGAGGATCTCTCGGCCGGGTGTGCGTGGATGCGCGCCGAGCTGGCCGAGAACCCCTAACCGCGCAGCAGGCCGCGCGCGAGCGAGTAGCGGACGAGCTCGGCGCGCGTTGAGAGGCCGAGCTTCTTGTGGATCCGCGCGCGATGGGTCTCGACGGTGCGGGGGGAGAGCCGCAGCTCGTCGGCGATCTCGACGCTCGTGTGGCCGTGGGCGATCAGCCCCAGCACCTCGAGCTCGCGCGGCGTCAGGCCGTCGCTTCCGCGCGTTCGCCGCCCGGCGCGTAGCTCGCGTTCGACGCGCGGGCTGACGTAGCGCTCGCCGGCCGCCGCCGAGCGCACCGCCGCCGGCAGGTCGCGTTCGATCGACTCGCGCGCCACGAACGCCGCGGCGCCGGCTTGGAGGACCGCCTTCGCGCTCGTCGCCTCGCGCTCGCTCGAGAGCACGACGATCTGCGTGCTGGGCACGCGCGCGCGCAGCGTCGCGAGCGCCTCGAGCGTCTCGCGACCCGGCTTGCCGATGTCGAGGACGAGGACGCGCGGTTCCTGCGCCGCAACCTCGCGCGCGACGGAGGCCGTGTCGTGTGAGCCCGGGAGAAGCTCGATGTCTGGCTGCTGGCCGAGCACGCCGCGCAGGTCGCCGCGGAAGAGCTCCCAGCCGTCGGCAAACGCGACGCGGATCGGCGTCCCCCCGTCCTCTCCCACCATCGCACGACCGTAGAGCGACGCCCGAGCGCTGTCATCGGGACTGCGCCGCAGCGCCCGCTGCGGACTTCTACGGACGTGTGCGTTTACGCACTCAGTGGCGCGGCGGCAGGAACGGCCTGATCGCGATCACGCGCCGCGCTCGGCGGCCGGTCGCATCCTCGCGGCGATCGGCGCTGCCGAGCGTCGTGATGATCGCCTGCGAGGCGAGGTAGCGAAGCGGTTCGGGCTCCCAGCGGCGGCTTTTGTGGCCGACCCAGGGCATCGTCACGAGGTCGCTGTCGCGGCCGAGGATCAGGTCGGCGACGGTCCGCCCCGAAAGGTTTGCCGCGGCGACCCCGTGCCCGGTGTAGCCACCGGCGGTGACCAGTCCCTGGCCGCGGTCGTAGTTGACGCTCATGCTCCAGTCGCGCGGCGCCGCCAGCGGCCCGCCCCAGTGGTGGGTGACACGCGCCTGCGCGGCGGCCGGGAAGGCGCGCTTGAGGCTGCGGATGAGGCGCTCGCGGACGCGCTCATTGCGCTCGTTGCTCGGGTCGATCGGGCTGCGCAGACGGTAGGGGGCGCCGCGGCCGCCGATCGCGATCCGACCGTCGGTGGTGCGCTGGGCGTAGAAGAAGAGGTAGTGGACGTCGTCGATCAGCAGGCCGTCGGGCCAGCGAAGCTCCTGCCACATCGATTCGCCCAGCGGCTCGGTCGCGATCATCAGCGAGTAGAGCGGCAGGTAGCGCAACCGCTGGCCGGGCAGCTCGGTCGTGTAGGACTCGGTCGCGCGCACCACGGTCTCGGCCCGAACGCTCCCCGTCGCGCAGCGCACGCTCCCGGGCTCGATCGAAAGCGCCGCGGTCTGCTCGTAGATCGTCACCCCGAGGCGCTCGCAGGCATCGGCCAGTCCGCGCACGAGCCGCGCCGGGTCGATGCGGGCGGCGAGCGGCGTGAAGCGCCCGCCGTAGACGCCGGGGACGGCGACCCGGGCCTCGGTCTCGGCGGCTGAGAGCAGCTGGCCGTCGCCGGGCGCCGACTGCAGGCGCTGCCACTGCGGCTGGCTGGTCGCCACCGTCAGCGCGCCGGCCTTCAGATAGCCGCAGTCGATCGCCTCGCGCCGCGCGACCTCGCCGATCTCATCGACCGCGACGTTGGTGACGGCGACCGCGTGCGCGAGCGCCGCGCCGCGGAGTCCGAAGGCGGCTGCAGGTCCGACGAGGCCGCCGAGGACGAAGCCGCCGTTGCGCCCCGACGGCCCGTAGCCCGCGATCTCGCGCTCGATCACGCTCACGCGCAGATCGGGCTGGAGGCGCTTTAGGTAGTAAGCGCTCCAGAGGCCCGTGAAGCCGGCGCCGACGATCGCGACGTCGCAGTCGCGGTCGCCCTTTAGCCCCGGTCGCGGCTCAAGCTCGCCCGGCAATCCCTCGAGCCAGAGGCTCCGCGTGCGGTAGTCGTCGGGGTCTGCGGGCGCCACCATGGCGGCGCCGAGTGTAGTGCGCGGCCGCCACCCTCCGGCCAATGCTGCGCCGGAGGATGGTTCGCCGAGTTCGCGCCTTTAACGCGCCGCCAGGTCGTAGACCGTGACGCCGGCGATCGTCTGCGCGCTGTAGTGGGAGGCGACCCAGGAAGCGATCGTGCTCGAGCTGCCAGAGGGGCCCGCGATCCCGCCACCGAACCCGCCTGCGCCGCCGATGAAGTAATGGATCTCGCCGGCTCGCACGTAGCGGATGAAGGCCGCAAGGCTGAGGTTGCCGCCGTTGCCGTTGAAGCCGCCGATCGCCATCACCGGCTCTCCGCCGCTCGCAAGCTCGTAGCTCGCGGCGCTCATCGAGCCGTCTGTGGCCGCGACCCAGCGGTAGCTCGAGGCGTTTGACTCGAGCGCCTTGACGAGCGCCACGCCGACCGTGGAGATGCCGCCGCCGGGCCCGCCCGCGAAGCCGCCCCGTGCGCGGCCGCCAGACGGCGGGCCGAAACCGGCGCCGGCCGGCGGCCCGTCGGCCTGCGCTCCGGCGGGTGGAGCGCCGCTCTCGCCGCCGAACCGGCCGACACCGCCGGGGTTTGAGCCGCGGCGTCCGCCGAAGGCGCGGAGAGTGTCTGAGGCGGTCGGGCCGGCCGAGGGGGTCGAGCCGGCGTGGGTCACGGACACGGTCTGGATCGCGTAGGCGGCCGGACCCGCGAGACCCGCGACGGCGGCGGCGATCACGCCGACGAGCGCGACGCGGCGGATGTGCGCCACCTCCAGGAGCGAAGCGACGATCGCCAACACCGCGACGACCGTCGCGACGACGACGAGGACGCGGATCCAGGGCTCCCAGCTCGGCGTTCGGTCGAGCAGCACGTAGGACCAGGCGCCGGTGACGGCGATCGCGAATGCGGCACAGAGCCGCGCGGCGACGCCCTCGCGCCGCTGCCAGAGCATGTGCGCGCCGATTGCGACGAGTGCGCCGATCGCGGGCGCCAGGGCGACCGTGTAGTAGGTGTGGATGATCCCCTGGGAGTAGCTGAACACAGCCGCGGTCACGAGCAGCCAGCCGCCCCAGACGATCAGCGCGGCGCGCGTGCGGTCGGTGCGCGGCGCCGAGCGCGTCGCCCAGAGCCCGGCGACGGTCGCGATGACAGCGGCCGGAATCAGCCAGGAGGCCTGGCCGCCCATGATGTCGTTGAAAAGGCGGAGGGTGCCGCTTGAGCCGCTGAAGCTCGCGCCCCCTCCGCCGCCTCCGCCGCCCGGCCCTGGCGAGCCCGAGCCGAACAGGCGCTGCAGTCCGTTGTAGCCGAAGATCAGGTTGAGGATCGAGTTGTCGGGCGAGCCGTCGACGAACGGCCGCGAGCTTGCCGGCAAAAGCGCCACGATCGCGACCCACCAGCCCCCGGCGACGATCATCGCGACGAGGCCGGCGACGCAGTCGCGCATCCGGCGGCGGAAGGTCGCCGGCGCGGCCAGCAGATAGGCGCCGCCGAACGCCGGCACGACGATCAGCGCCTGGCCCATCTTCGTCAGGAAGGCGAAGCCGAGCAGCGTCCCGGTCGCAACGATCCAGCCCGTCCCCGCCGACTCGATCGCGCGGGTCAGGCAGTAGGCGCTCGCGACGAGCAGCATGACGAGCAGCGCGTCGGGGTTGTTGAAGCGGAACATCAGCGCCGCGACGGGCGTCAGCGCGAGCACGAGCCCGGCGCCGAGGCCGGCCGCCGAGCCGAACCAGCGCCGCACGGCGGCGTAGAGGAGGGCGACCGCCGCGACGCCCTCGAGTGCCTGCGGGACGAGCATGCTCCAGCTGCTGAAGCCGAAGGCCCGCCCCGACAGCGCCATCACCCAGATCGAGGCGGGCGGCTTGTCGGTCGTGATGAAGCTCGAGGAGTCAAGCGAGCCGAAGAAGAAGGCCTTCCAGCTGCGCGTTCCGGCCTGCACCGCGGCGGCGTAGAAGCTGTTGGCGTCGCCAGAGGCGCCGAGGTTCCACAGGCAGGCCAGCGCGGTGAGCGCCAGCAGGGCGAACAGCGCGGCGCGCGCGCGTCGCTGTGCGGCTGTCGTTTCGCGGGGGCGCCAAAGCGGTCGGGTCG
>DATGHN010000377.1:0-36892 GCA_035308005.1 Solirubrobacteraceae bacterium | reverse complement strand
CGACCTAACGGACGCCCAGTACGCGGCGCTCGGAGTGCTCGACGAGTCAAAGACCAAGCTAGAGCGCTTCATCACGCTCGGCGTCGATGAGAAGACTCGCCGGGAGATCGGCGCGCCCCCGACCGGTCGCGGAGTGCTCGGCGAGCTGATCAGCCATCCCGAGCCGCTGCGCCTCGCCGACGTGGAGGCTCATCCCGGATCGTATGGCTACCCGTCGGGGCACCCGCGGATGGACACCTTCCTCGGCGTGCCGATCATCGCAAGCGGGATTCCGTACGGGAATCTGTACTTGACCAACAAAACCGCGGGTCACCCATTCACGAGCGAGGACGAGGAGGCGGTCGTGCTGCTTGCCGACTTCGCCGGCATCGCGATCGACTACGCGCACCGTTATGCCGGCTCGGAAAGCCGGCGCGCCGACCTCCAGCACACGGTCGACGCGCTCGACGCGACGACGCAGATCGCGCGCTTGCTCGCGGGACGCACCGACCTCGACGGGATCCTTGAGATGGTCGCTACGCGCGGGCGCGATCTGGTGGCCGCACGCATTCTTGTGATCGAGCTGCGTCACGGCGACGAACTCGTCGTCGCGGCGGCGTCGGGTGAGTTCCCGCGCGACGTCGTCGGTCGGCGAATGCCGATCCGCGGCACGGTTGCCGAGACCGCGCTCGGCTCACGACAGCTTCAGCGCCTTGGCGACGACTTCAACCTGGCGCGCTTCACGCGGCACGGGATCGGGCAATTCGGGATCGAGGCCTCCGACGGGGTCATCGTGCCGCTGGTGTTTCGCGACGAGAGCTACGGTGCCCTGATAGCGCTCGACCGACTCGACGGCGGACGCTTCACCGGCGAGCACGAAAGCCTCTTGGTCGCCTTCGCCTCGAGTGCCGCAACAGCCGTCGCGACCGCGCAGTCGGTGGCCTTCGAGCGGCGTCAGCAGAGCCTCTCTTCGGCTGAGGCAGAACGCCGCCGCTGGGCGCGTGAGCTGCACGACGACACGCTGCAGAGCCTCGGCGCGATGCGGCTGGCGCTCAGCGCCGCGCGGCGTGCTCCCAGCCGCGACCAGATGATCGCCGCGCTTGACAGCGCAATCGAGCAGGTCGAGCTCGACATCGCGAGCCTGCACCGCCTGATCAGCGACCTGCGACCGGCCGTGCTCGACGAGTTCGGCCTCGCGGCGGGGATCAATGCGCTCGCGGACAGGCTGACCCATGCCGGCGTCGCGGTCGATCTGTACATGGACCTCGGCTACGAGCGGCGGCGCAGCCCGGCTCGCCTCGTCCCGGAGCTCGAGGACGGGATCTACCGGATCGTCCAGGAGGCGCTCACAAACGCGCGCAAGCACGGCCACGCGAGGCGAGCTTCGGTGGAGATCGTGGAGGGGGAGGGAACGATCCGCCTGACGGTCCGCGACGACGGCAGCGGCTTCGACCAGACAGTCCACGCAAGCGGATTCGGCTTGGTCGGGATGCGCGAGCGGGTCGAGTTGCTGGAGGGGTGGCTCGAGATCGACTCCGCGCCGGGTCGTCCAACCACCGTTCGGGCTGGTCTGCCCGCGCGGCACCGCGACGGCGTCGACGGACATATGCGCCTGCGGGCGGGCGGCGCCTGACGGTTCGCGCGCGCGACGCGGCCCGCCCACGTTCAGCTCAGCAGCTTTAGTCCGTCCCCACGTGGAAGCGTCGCAATAGCACTCGCACGCGTCCGCCCCGCTCAGCGAAGCGGTGGCGGCGTCCCGCTGGCGCTCGCCGCGAGTGCCGGATCCCAGTCGCACACGGCGCACGCGTGCTCAAACGTCGAGCGGGCAAACGCCAGCACCGCCTCGCGGGGGTCGGACGCCGCGCGCGCGTCGTCCCAGTCGAGGATGTACTCCCCGAGCTCCGCGGCCCATCGCGCTGGCGGCGGTTGCACCGACGCGTCCGCGTAGCCCTCTGCGGCCGGGTGCGCATAGGAATAGAAGGCAGCTCGTGGGTAGCGCTGGTCGCCCGGCCACCAGCCGAGCGCCACCTCCTGCGAATCCATCGCGTTTCGCATGATGAAGTCCGCCGCTGGGGGGTCGGCGGAGCGGCCCGAGAAGAAGTTGACAGCGAGGTCGAAAGATCCCCACCAGGCGTTCACCGGCGTCACTCGCCCACGGTAGGGAGCGCGGAACTCGGCAAGGATCAGGGCGGCGGCGCTCGCCGCCATGAAGTACCTCGCCACAGCATCTGTGTCGTAGGTCGCGTGCTCGGTGTCGCTGTCAAGCGGCGCGCTCCACGACACCTCCTGCGGCGTGGGGTCGATCTTGACCCCTCCGGCGAGCTCGCCCACCGCCGCCAGCACGTCGCGCGTCACGTCGCCCACCGGGCGGTCGGGTGTCAGGGGAATCCGTCTCGTGCCACCGCCGGAGTGCTCGACCGCGGCCTCGTGCGCGCGCAGATCGAGCAGCGCGACAAACGCGCCCGAGCCGTCCGGTGCCGGTAGCGGCGCGGTCTCCCAGCCCCGCGCGGTGAGTCGAAGCGCGGCGTGCTGTAGCTGCGGTTCGGGCGCCGCGAGCGCGACGGCGAGCTTTCCGAGCAGTTGCGTGTGGGCGTGGAGCGTGTCGGCGGTTTCACTCCAGTCGGCGTAGGAGACGCCGGGCAGCCTCTCAGCGCTCATGACGCGCTACCGGCAAGCGCCGCCGCGCGGCGACGGCAATCGCCGAGCGCGCGCACCGCTCCTGTCGACCCTGACACGCTGTATCCGCTCTCCATCGCCTTCTCCTCTCGATAGATCCCGACACCCATCACGTGGCGCGCGGCGACCACGAGAACCGCCGTAAACCCACCACCAGCCCGCCGACCGTCCAGATCGCCAGGATCAGGAGGTCGTGGCCGGCGATTCCGGCGCCCTTGGTGGCCGGATTGAATGCTTCGAACAGCGCGTTGTTGAGGTGGCTGACCGGGAAGACGCTGGCGATGTCCTTGAGTGTCCCGGACAGCTGTGCGGACGGTATGAACACGCCCGAGATGAAGTACAACGGCAGAACGATCGCCTGGAGGATCGGCTGTGCAGATTCGGCGGTCCGGATGAAGCTGGTCAGGGCGTAGGAAAGGCCGCAGAAGCAGATTGCCCCGACCGCGACCGCGAGTGCGTAGGCGGGAATCGTCGAGCCCGGAAGGCGCACGCCGTAGCCCAGTCGCCCGATCACGACGAGCACCACGACGACCACGTAGGAAAGGAGCACAGCCGCCAGCGCGCGCCCCGCGATCAGTACCCACGCCGGCACGGGCGTCGACCGCCGCCGCTTGAGCGCGCCGCTCTCGCGCTGGTCGGTGATCGTGATCACCATGTTGACGAACGAGGTCGCGACGATGCCGAGCGTCGAAATCCCCGGCACGTAATAGGTCGAGTTCTTGATCGCATGGCGGTCGACGAAGCGCGTGTGGTTGCCGAAGATCGACGCCAGCAGCACGAAGAAGATCACCGGCAGCGCGATTGCGAAGAAGCGGGCAGCCGGATTGCGGAGCGTCGAGAGAAGGTCGTAGCGCAGCTGGTGAAGGACGAGCGTGGCGTCGGCCATCAGTCGGGCTCCGTCAGGCTGAGATAGATGTCTTCGAGTGAGGGGCGGTGGACCTGCAGGTCGCCGAGCTCGACGCCTTGTTCAAGCGCCCATCCCGAAAGCTCGTGGAGCGTCGCCATGACCTTCTCGCTGTGGACGACGTGGCGGCCGTGGACGCCGGCCTCAGCGGCAAGCGGCAGCGCATCGACCGCCATGCCGGCGGGCAGCCGGAAGGAGACCTGATAGGCGGCGTGGTCGCGGCCGCCAAGGGTGCTCGGCGGGCCCTGCGCGACGATGCGTCCGGCGTTCAGCACCACAATCCGGTCGGAGAGCGCCTCGGCCTCGTCCATGTAGTGCGTGGTCAGGAAGATCGTGCGACCGAGGCGGCGCAGGCCATCGATCATCTCCCAAGCGGCACGACGCGCGGAGGGGTCGAACCCTGTGGTCGGCTCGTCGAGGAAGATCAGCTCGGGATCGCCGATCAGCCCCAGCGCGACATCCATGCGCCGCTGCTGGCCGCCGGAGAGCAGGCGGCCGCGCATGTTGGCCTGCTTCTCGAGCCCGACGAGCGCGATCACCTCGTCGACCGAGCGCGGATTGGGGTAGTAGCCGGCGTACAGCTCGAGGCACTCGCGGACGTCGAGGTCGGGCTCGACTCTTGACTGCTGCAGCACGACGCCGACGCGCGCGCGCCAGTCACGCCCCGCGTGCTCGGGGTCGACGCCGAGCACGTGCACCGAGCCGGCGGTCCGCCGGCGATGCCCCTCGAGGATCTCGACGGTGGTCGTCTTGCCCGCGCCGTTCGGACCGAGGAAGGCGACGACCTCGCCGCGCCGCACCTCGAGGTCGATCCCCGCCACGGCGTCGATGGCGCCGTAGCTCATCCGAAGTCCGGAGACCTCGATCACAGCATCCGCCGCCCCCGGTCCCCGAGCGGTGGATTCGTCTTCCTTGGCGAGCGCTTCGCCGGGCCCGGGGACCATTTCCGGCGAGACTACACGCCGCGAAGCCGGCCCGGGTTTCCCTGCCGAAACCGACGGGTAACCCCTCTGCATGGCGTGTTACGTGGCCCGCGCGGGCGGGAGCCGCCCGTGAGCACGCCGGACCCGCCAACTCCCCCGACGCCGGATCCGCCAACTCCGGCGGGCGGCCTTCCATCCACCCTTTCGCCGCGCGAGCCGATGCCGGCGCACCAGACGGCTGGTGACCCCCGCGCCGGTCCGCCCCCGCCCGCCTGGTGGCAGCGCGAGATGGCCGTCTTGGCGGTCGGGGTCTTCATGCTGGCGCTCGGCGGCCTGCTCGGTTACCTGATCGGGGACTCCGGCAGGAGCAGCCAGCCCGCGTCGCGGACGCGCACGGTGGTCGCGCAGGCGCGCCCGTCGCAGGCGACCGTGACTGAGGAGACGACGGTCACAGGCACTCACACCAAGCAGCACACAAGGACCACCTCGGTGCCCGCGGCGACGAGGACCGTCACCGTGAAGCAGGCGCCGCGCGTCACCACGCAGACGAACACGGTCACGGTTGATCACACCGTGACGCTGACGAGCACCACCTCCACATCCACGTCGGCGTCGCCCGGATCGACGACCCAGACATTCGTCGGCTCGGGCAATCAGAGCCTTGGCACGATCAACGTCGCCTCAAACTCGCAGCTTCAATGGTCATGCGGCGGCTGTAGCGGCAGCGCGCCGTTCACTGTGACTGCCGGTTCGAGCGGCTCCGGACAGCTCTCGGTTCAGGGCGGCAGCTCGACCAGCGGGCAGACGACCGTGTCGGCCGCCAGCTACCCAAACGTCAACGTTCAGGGCAGCGGCTCGTGGTCGATCACGATCGCCCCGCTTGGCTGACGGCCTACGCCCCGTCGGTCGCCACGATCAGCACGTTGCAACGTGCCTTGTGCGAAACCGAGTTGGGGACGCTTCCGAGCATCCGCTTGGCGCCGTGCATGCCCTGGGTGCCGACGATGATCATCGTTGCCCCAACCTCACCGGCGACGTCGATCAAGGCGTCCGCTGGGTCCTTGCGCACTGCGTGTGTCTGAACCGACACCTCGGTGAGTCGCACAACCGCGGCCGCCTGCGCGAGCGTCGAGTCGACGATCGCGTCAGGCAGCGGGCCGATCTCCTCGCCGCCTGCTGACCGCGCGCCGCGCAACGGCTCGTACGCCGAAACGACGTGCAGATCGGCGTCGAGCGCTTTGGCCAGGCGCGCCGCCTCCGCGACCGCGCGCTTAGCGGTCTCCGAGCCGTCGGTCCCGACGACTATCGCGTCACCCATCTAGTCCTCCCTCGAGCGAAGTTAGCGGCGAGCCTACACGCGACGGCCACCTTCGCGCTACCCCGGGCGTCAGAGTGCGTCGGCCTCGATCAGCGCTTTCAGGTTCTCATTCGCGCCCTCGAACAGCCGGCGGGCGAGATTCAGGACAATCGGCTCTGCGATTTTGAAGAATGCCCGACTGTCACCTCGGTAGTGACTTCTCAGAATCGTCGCTTCACCATCCGCGCTGAGGGACTGCTCGACCTCGAGGTGAAACGGGCCCGAGCGCGATTCTGTCGCAAAGCGCACGCCCGGTTCGAGTGCGACGCACTCTCCGAGGGACTCGTAGCGTCGGCCGACGAAGCGTCCGATGAACGTCAGTGTCGTGCCGGGAGCGAGCGGGCTGCCACTCGCCAAGACCTCCTCGAGCCCGGGCGTCCAGGCGGGGATCTCGTCCGTGGCCGTGATCGCCGCGAACACCACGTCGGGTGGCCGCTCGATGCGCGTCACGATCTCGAACTCATTCATCGGCGAGAACGCTACGCCCGTCTCGCGGCGGCCGCATGGACCCAGAGCGCATCGCCGGCGTGGCCGCCGAGGCGTAGCTCCTCGAGGCTCGGATGACGATAGGAACGTCGCGGCGCGAGGCCCTCGTTGGCGCGGATGAAGCGAACGAAGCTGTAGCCGCGCGCCTCGAGAAACTCGATCAGCTCCGCCGCAGATCCACCGCTTCGTCCGATCACGCCTCCGCTCAACTCGATCAGCAGAAAGTCGACCTGACCGCCGCCCAGAACGCGATCGCCGCCACGAAGCAGCGCGGGCTCGTGGCCCTCGACATCGATCTTCAGGAATCGGACCGATTGCTCGCCGAGCAGCGAGTCCAGTGTGACGGCGGGCACGACGAACGTCTCGGCCTCCGCGTTCGCCGCCGGATGCGCGCTCGCCTGCCCGCTCTCGCCCCCACCCAGTGTCAGCGTCAGCGAGCCGGCCTCCGCCGAAAGCGCGGCGCCGACCACCTCGATCGCTCCATCCAGTCCGTTGCGCCGGGCGTTGTCCTCAAGACGCGCGACGGTCGGCGGCACCGGTTCGACCGCTATCACGCGACACCCCCGCTTCGCCGCCAACAGCGCCCAGAAGCCGAAGTTTGAGCCCGCGTCGACGAACAGCTCGCCCGGGCGAAGCAGAGGCAGTACTACGCGCCGTAGCTCGAGGCTGAACAGGTCGAGGTAGACAGCCCGGTGCAGCGACTCGTGCAAATCGAGCGCGAACTCGACGCCGCCGACTCGGGCAAGTACCGGCACCGGCGCGCTTCCCGGCCGCGGCGCGCCGAGGACGATGTTGGTCAGCGGCGCGATGCCGCGGATCGGCGCAACACGGCGCAGCGTCCGCGCAGCCGCCCGCGCGACCATCCCGCAGCGGCCGATCCGCACGCTCCATATGAGCCGGTGGGCATCGCGCAGGAGCGCTCTCGCCCCTCTCGCCCCTCTCGCGCCGCGGCCGCTCACCGGCTCTCACGCTCCACACAGACGGCGGACGCGGCCTCCTCACGTGCCGCGCCGGCGATCGCGCAACGTGCTCGACGCCTTCTTTGCACGGCGCTTCTCTACACGATGGCAAGCGCGCTTGCACGTTCAGCCCTCCGCGCTGCCGATGAGTTCAGGGTGATCGACCTCGACGGAGCCCTTCGAGCTCTGGTCGCCCGCGCGGGCTCGGACCTCCACCTGAAGACCGGGACCGTTCCGCTGGCACGAATCAACGGCGAACTCGAGCCGCTCGACGCCTCGGCCCAGCCGATCGCCGCCGGCGAGATCGAGGCCGTGCTCCAGAGCCTGCTCGCCGGCGGTCCGCGCTTCGCCGAGTTCGAGCAGCAGCACGAGATCGACATCTCGCGCGAGATCGAGGGCGTCGCCCGCTTCCGCATCAACGCCCGCCACCAGCGCGGCGGCGTCGCGCTCGTCGTGCGCGCGATCCCGCACGAGATCAAGACCATCGATGAGCTGCTCCTGCCGCCCGTAATCGCCACGATGGCTGAGGAGCACCGCGGAATCATCCTCGTCACCGGGACAACGGGATCCGGCAAGTCGACGACGCTCGCGGCGATGATCCATCACATCAACGTCTCGCGCGCGGCGAACATCGTGACGATCGAAGACCCGATCGAGTTCGTCCACGACGACCGTCGCTCGCTGATCGGACAGCGCGAGGTCGGCGTCGACACCGTCTCCTTCAAGGATGCTCTGCGGCGCGTACTACGCCAGGACCCCGACGTGATCCTGATCGGCGAGATGCGCGACGAGGAGACCGTCCAGACCGCCATGTCAGCGGCGGAAACCGGCCACCTCGTGCTCTCGACGATCCACACGCTCGATGCGGCCGAGACGATCAATCGGATGCTCGAGTTCTTTCCCCCCAACCACCATCAGCAGGTGCGCTCGATGCTCGCGAGCACGCTGCGCGGCGTGATCTCCCAGCGTCTCGTTCCGTCCGCCGACGGGGGGCGCGTGCCGGTCTGCGAGATCCTCCGCACGACCGGGCGCGTTCGCGACCGGATCCTCAAGCCGGGCGACTCGCTCGACCTGCACAACATCATCTTCGACGGCGCCTACGACGGCATGCAGACCTTCGATCAGGCCCTCTACGGCCACGTCAGCGCCGGTCACGTCACCGTCGAGGACGCGATGGCCGCGGCCACGAGCCCGCACGACTTCAAGCTCCTGCTCGAGGCCGAGGGCCGCCGCGGCACGACGATGGCCGACGTCCCCGTCGAGTTCTGACCTATGACCGCCCTCGCGGGCGGGTTTTGGGGTTCGTGCCGGCGGGCACCCTGTTGACGGCTAGGCGATGTGGAACCATTGGCGAGGTGAGGGTCAGATGAGGCGGGCGATTGTCGTTGCTGCGGTTGGCGTGGCCGTGTTGGGCGCGGCATCGGCGGCCGTCGCGACAACTGGCGGGAACGCCAAGGCGATGGCCTTCTATACAAGGTCGCAAGCCGCCATGGCGGCGTACGAGGGGATCCGCTTCATGGCCGGAGGCACCTCCTACCGGGTTCTCCCGCCAAGCGGAGGCGTCGAGAACTTCCGCTTCGACTTCGGCTCAACGCCGCCCGGCTACAGCAGCGCCGTCGCCCACGTCCAGGTCGTGCAGAAGAACGGGATCGTCGTCGAGGAGGTCGACACCCTGAAGGCGAAGGGGCTGCCGACGCTGCGGGTCTGGCAGCAGAAGAACCTCGAGATCGGCGAGCTCCTCAACGGCGCCAAGACCTGCGCCGAGCTGATCCCAACTAACAGCGCCTCATTCGCCACGCTCGGCCGCCCGTTCGTCGTCTTCGCCGGCTACACCTTTGCGAGGCTGACGACGCCCAAGCTCGGTTTGCGCGTCGTCGCCACCACCTACCCGCTCGCCGGCGGCACCGCCCACGAGCACGACACGATTGCCGCCACGACCCACCTCTGGCGCGCGTCGCACCTGCTCGTCACCGGCGGGCCCTACAACAACAACGCCCTCGCCGAGTCGCACTTCGCCTACCAGCGGACGAAGGGGATCGTCGGCGCCCCGCGGCTCGGCCGCTGCGCCTAGCCGTCCGCCGACCCGTCGCGATTGGCGTCGGTGCGCCGCCGCGCGATGTCCTCGAACGGCCGGCGGAACTCCGGCAGGCTTCCCGCGAGCGCCGAGAAATCCGACGCTGAGAGGACGAGCACGTCGAGCTGCGTAAGCGCGCGCGCCGTGGCGCTCCGCGGGTCGCGGCCGAGCAGGGCCATCTCGCCGAAGTACTCGCCCGGGCCGAGCGTTCCGACCGTGCGCTGCTCATCGCCAAAGCGCTTTAGAACCTCGACCTGGCCCTTGATGATCATGAACAGGCTGTCGCCCGCGTCGCCCTCGGCGAAAATCACCTCGCCTTCCTCGTAGTGGGCCTGGGCGGTCGCGCGCGAGGCGCCCAGGTTCAGCTGGACCGGGTGCGGCGGGAGCGCGAGGTCGCTGAGCCAGGAGATCGCGACGCGGGTCTTGCGGGCTGCTCCGGGCAGCTTCCACCAGTAAACGCCGCGCCACATCAGCCACGCCGGCATACCGGCTAGCCGTACGCCGAGCGGCAGCTGCGCGACCGCCCGGCGGTGGCCGAGTGCGCCGAGCTTGCCGAGCCCGGTGAACGCGAAGCGGCGCGCCTTCGCGCCGGTCTCGTGGGCGACGATGTTGTTCGCGAGGAGCTTCGCCTGACGTATCGCGTGCTGCGCGGTCGGGGGCGACGGCTGGCCGTCGCGCATCGGAACGAGCGCACAGTCGCCAACCGCCCAGACCCCGGGCGGCCCCTTCACAGCGAGCGTCGCCTCGCACTCGAGGCGCCCGCGCACGAGCGGCAGCCCGAGCGACTCGACCACCGGGTTCGGTGAGGAGGGGACGGTTGAGATCAGCGTGCGCGTCGGAATCCGCCAGCCGTCGCCGAGGACCGCGCTGCCCGGCGTCGCCGCGCTCAAGCGCTCGTTGAGCATCAACTCGATGCCCTGCGCGGCGAGCGCCGTCGTCGCGTAGGACGCAAGTCCCGGCGTCAGCTCGCGCTCGAGCAGCCGCGCGCCGCTGTGGACGAGCACGATCCGAACCTCGTTCTGCGGGATCGACGGGTAGTCGCGCACCGCGGAGCGGACGAAGTCGTTCAGAGCGGCGGCGACCTCGGTGCCAGAGAACCCCCCGCCGGCGACCACGAAGCTCAGCATCGCGCGCCGCTCGTCGCCGTCGCGCTCCTCAGACGCCTGTTCGAGCACGCCGATCACGTGGTTTCGGATCCGCACCGCGTCGGCGAGCGTCTTGAACGGCATGGCGTGTTCCGGCAGGCCCGCGATGCCGCGAAAGTCGGTGACGGTGCCGAGCGCTACGACGAGATGGTCGAACTCGAGCTTTTGCGGCCGGCGGGTCAGACCGGGGGCGAGGGTCACCGTCCGCGCGGCGAGGTCGACCGCCTCGACGTCGCGGACGAACAGCCGCGTCGTCTTGAGCAGCTGCCGCAGCGGGCTGAGCGTGTCGATGATGCCCACGTCGCCGGCGATCACCTCGGCGAGCATCGGCTGGAACACGAAGTAGTTCTCGCGGTTGACGAGCGTCACGTCGACGGCCGCTCCCTTCGCCGCGAGCCGCTCGAGCGCGAGCGCCGTGTAGACGCCGCCGAAGCCCCCACCGAGCACGATCACGCGCGCGGGCGCCGCGCTCACCGCGGCTCCCCCTCTCGATAGGCGCGTCCAACCAACGCGCGGATGCTACGCCAGCCTGCAAACGGCTCGCGCCGCGGTATGCGGCGTTATGTTTGGCTCAAGGCAGGGCCACCTAATGATCGAACCAAGGGGGAGAGGTCTGATGCTCGTAGCGAGGTTTGCCACCCGTCGTAGCGCCGCCGCCGCGGCGCTGGCCGCGTGCGCGGCGATTGCCACGATCGTCGCCGTTCCGACGGCGGCGAGGGCCGGAACGCCGGCCTGCTCGGCCTCATCGCTGGTCGTCTGGCTCGACACGCAGGGCAACGGCGCCGCGGGCTCGAGCTTCTACAACCTCCAGTTCACGAACCTCTCCCGCAGCTCCTGTCAGCTGAGCGGCTATCCGGGCGTCTCGGCCGTGGATCTCGGCGGCCGCCAGCTGGGCCACGCCGGCTCGCGCGACGCCGCGCATCCAGCCGTGGCCGTGACGCTCCCGGCGGGTGGTTCCGCGCACACGATTCTTCGCATCGTCGATGCCGGGAACTTTCCGCGTTCGGCGTGCGGGCCTGTCACGGCGGCCGGACTGCGCGTCTACCCACCGGGCCAAACCGCATCCAAGCTGATCCCCTACCCCTTCGCCGCGTGCTCGCGAAACACGGCGACGGTTCTCTCCGTCGAGGTGCTGCAGAAGGGGCTCGGCGTCACGCAGTGACTCCTCGCTTCGGCCTGGGAACTTCAGTGCAAGGCCGCGTCCGCCGATATTGCGGCTTGAAAGGATCGTGGGCTGGAGGTCGAACTCTCCAACCGTCGGTATGCGCAGACGCGCTTGACGGCGCCAACCGGCGCCCGGTGATGACTAAACGCGCTAGGCTGAGCCACAGCCTGAGGAGGCACGGTCAGCAGTTGAGTGCAGATCGCGAGAGTTATGTACACCATCACGGCGGCCGAGAGGTCAAACCGTCCGCCGGCGCTCATTCGCACTCCGAGATCGGTGTCTTCCGAGCATTGATGGACCGGGCGGGTGTCACCCGCGCCGGCACTGTGAACATCCAAACTGATTTAGCGCTTCTGTGGAGGTCGCGAAATGACTGACGGAAAGCGGGCGGCACAGCCGTCCGGAATCCGACGGGTCGCCCGCTGGGCGGCCGTGTCGGCGGTGACCGCGGGTGCGGTCTTTGGAATCATCGCGGGTGTCGCGAGCAGCACCGGCTCGGCGGCTTCGGCCGTTGAGGCCAGCACTGCGAGCTACGGCACCGTGCTCTACGGGAGCCTTCCGCCGGTTGGAACGCCGAAGCACGGCGGAACGATCGTGCAGGGTCAGCTGACCGGCCAGACACCGACTTACATCTTCCCGATCGCCCCTGGCGCGAACACCTCGACAGGCACGATCTCGCTGCTGTCGGAGCTGTACATGCCCCTGTACGCGGGGCCGACCGGCGCGGAGCCGAAGGTGGACGAAAGCCTGAGCGCCGCCAACCCGCTGATCTTCAGCGACGGCGGCAAGACCGTGACGATCCCGATCAAGCCCGGGCTCAAGTGGTCAAACGGCGCCCCGGTCGACGCCAATGACGTCGTCTTCTGGTACTACATCCTCAGCGCGGCGATCAAGGAGAGCCCCGCGAACTGGGGTCAGTTCTCCCCGGGCCTGATGCCGCAGAACGTCAAGAGCATCTCGACCAAGGGCAAGTACGACGTCGTGATGCATCTGACCGCGGCGTACAACCCCGGCTTCTTCCTCAACAACAACCTGTCGGACACCAACAACGTCTACCCGATGCCGAGCACGTCGTGGAACATCGACGCCACGGGTGGGCCGCACCTGACCAACTGGGTGAACAATCCGGCGGTCGACAAGAAGATCTACGACTACCTGAACAAGGAAGGCAGCGCGGTCGCGTCGTTCGCGACCAACCCGCTTTGGAAGGTCGGCGACGGTCCGTTCAAGCTGACCTCGTTCAGCGCGTCGAACAGCTCCTACACGATCGTCCCGAACCCGACCTACGGCGGCACGCCGAAGCCGATCATGTCGCAGGTTCAGGTGGAGACCTTCACCGGCTTCACCTCTGAGCTCGACGCGGTCCGCTCTGGCGCTGTCGACGTTGCAGTCGGGATCGACCCCTCGCAGCTGGCCGAGGCGCCGGCGCTGAAGGGGCAGGGCATCGACATCTACGGTGGTCCCGGATGGGGTTGGTTCGGTGGGATCATCAACTTCAAGGACAAGACGAACGACTTCAACAACGTCATCTCGCAGCTATATGTCCGCCAGGCGATCGATTCGCTGATCAACCAGCCGGCGATCATCCAGGGCGTCTACAAGGGCGCCGCGGTGCCGGCGTACACAGAGGTGCCGACGGCGCCGATCTCGCCGTACGCCCCGGCGTCCGCGAGTCACCCCGGCTACCCGTTCAATCCGGCCACGGCGGTCTCGATCCTCAAGAGCCACGGCTGGACAGTGGTTCCGGGTGGTCGCTCGACGTGCGCCAAGCCGGGCACGGGTGCCGGTGAATGCGGTGCCGGCATCCCGAAGGGGACGCCGATCGCGTTCGTCTGGGCCAACCAGCCCGAGGCGGTCTCGACGACCGGTGCACTCGAGGCCGAGGTAGTTGCCTCTGAGGCCAAGAGCGCTGCCGGAATCGATATCACGCTGCAGACGAAGACGTTCAACTTCCTGACGTCTAACTACAACGATCAGAACCCGGCGGCCGCGAAGTACACGAACGACTGGGGCGTCAACAACTACGGTGGCCTCTTCACCGACTATTACCCAACAGCCGAAGGTGTCTGGAACGTCGGCGGCGGGTTCAACCTCGGAGACTTCAGCGATCCGATGGCGACCTCGCTGATGAACCAGTCGGTGCACAGCGGCAGCCCGAACGCGATCAAGGTCGAGGCCCGCTACGTCCAGACGCACCCGCCGGTGTTCTTCATGCCGGACTACGACTACCTGCTGGCCGTCAACGTCAACAAGGTCGCCGGCCCGCCCGACGGCTGGACGTCGCTGACGCAGCAGCAGTGGTTCCCGCAGTACTGGTACACGAAGTAGGCCGGGATCTCGGCAACGGGATAGATTGATGATGGAGCGCAGTCGCCGGTCGTGGTCTCAGGTGGACCGCGGCCGGCGGCGCGGGCAAAGATGCCAATGTCGCTGAGCGGTAACGACGACAGCGGGCCGCGCGGATGATCAGCTACATCATCCGGCGGCTCGTCGTCGCGGTGATCGTCGTCCTTGGAGTCGCGGCGATCATCTTCGTGCTGTTGCACTGGCTGTCGCCGACGCCGGCCTACGACGTGCTCGGAGCCAAGGCACAGCCGCTCGCCGTCGCTTCGTGGAACAAGCTTCACGGCTACGACCGCCCGGAGATCGAGCAGTTCTTCAGCTACCTGGGCAACCTGTTCCAGCTGAACTTCGGCTACTCCTACAAGCTCTCGCAGAGCGTCAGCGCGCTGTTCGCGGAGAACGCCGGCCGCAGCGCATACCTGACCGGGGCCGCACTTTTGCTGTCACTGATAATCGCGATCCCACTCGGGATCATGCAGGCGGTGCGGCGCAACACGATCGGCGACTACACGGTCACGACGTTCAACTTCGTGCTCTATTCGATGCCGTCGTTCTTCCTCGGCCTGATCCTGATCCAGTTCCTCGCTCTTGACTGGCACGTCTTCCCGCCGACTGTCTCGGACTCGGTCACGACCGTCTGGCAGACGTTCCTGCACCCCGCCCAGCTGACGCTCCCGATCGTCACGCTCGCCGCGATCAACGTGGCCTCGTTCAGCCGCTACATGCGCTCGTCGGCGCTCGACAACCTCGCCCAGGACTACATTCGCCTGGCACGCGCCAAGGGCCTCTCAGAGCGCTCGGTGCTGTTCCGCCACCTGCTGCGCAACGCCTGCCTGCCGATGATCACGCTGATCGGCCTGTCGATCCCGACGCTGCTGGCGGGGAACCTGCTGACCGAGTACCTGTTCAACTTCCCCGGCCTCGGGCTTTTGTTCTACACCGCGCTCGGCAACCTCGACTACAACGTCCTGCTCGCCTACGTGATCCTCGGCGCCATCCTGACGGTGATCGGGAACCTGATGGCCGACGTCGCGATCACCTTCGCCGATCCGAGGGTTCGCCTTGGCTGAGCCGATCGCACCGCTGATCGAAGGGCTCGTCGAGCCGGTCGGCTTCACCATCGCCGGGCCCGAGGGCGGCGAGGTTCAGACCATTTCGAGCGGCTGGAAGCTCGCGGTTCGCGAGTTCTTGGACAACAAGCTCGCGGTTGCCGGACTCGTGGTCATCCTCTTCTTCATTCTGTTCTGCTTCGTCGGGCCGCTGATCGACCCGACGAACCAGACGCTGGTCAACCCGCTCACCACCGACGTGGCGCCGGGGGGTGCTCACCTGCTCGGGACCGACGAGCACGGCTTCGACGAGTTCGGCCGGATCATGCTGGGCGGACAAACGGCGCTTGAGATCGGCTTCTTCGCGGCCGCCATCGCGACCGTGATCGGCACGCTGTGGGGAGCGATCGCCGGGCTCGCGAGCGGCCTCGTCGACGGAATCATGATGCGCATCGTCGATGTCCTGCTCTCGATCCCGCTGCTCTTCGTCGTGCTGGTGCTCGCGACCAAGTACAGCGGGACGGTGATCAACCTCAGCCTCCTGATCGGCCTGTTCTCGTGGCTGATCCCGTCGCGCCTGGTCCGCGGCGAGGTGCTGACGTTGCGCACGCGCGACTTCGTCTCGGCCGCGCGCGTGATGGGCGCGACGCGACGGCGGATCGTCCTGCGCCACCTGATCCCGAACGCGATGTCGGTTGTCATCGTCAACATCACCTTCCAGGTCGCCGACTCCGTCCTGATCCTCGCCTACATCGGGTTCCTCGGCTTCGGCCTGCAGTTCCCAGGGACTTCGTGGGGCGACATGCTCGGCGGCGCCCAGAACTACGTCACCGAGGGCTACTGGTGGCTTGTGTACCCGGTCGGCGGCTGCCTCGTCGTGCTCGTGCTCGCGACCAACCTGGTCGGCGATGCGCTTCGCGACGCGTTCGACGTCCGGCTGAGGCGCCGCTAGCCCATGCCTGCCGCGCTCGAGGTCGACAACCTCACGACCCACATCAAGCTGTCGCGCTCGACCGTGCAGGCGGTCGGCAACGTCAGCCTCGTCATCGACACGCACGAGACGATCGGGCTCGTCGGCGAGTCGGGTTCCGGAAAGTCGATGCTCGGCCTCTCGATTCTCGGCCTGTTGCCCAACGGCGGTCACATCATCGAGGGCTCGATCAAGCTCGGCGATCGCGAGCTCGTCGGCCTCAAGACGCCTGAGTTGCGGAAGCTGCGCGGCAACGAGGTCGCGATGATCTTCCAGGACTCGCAGTCCTCGCTGAACCCGACGAAGACGATCGGCGAGCAGGTCGCCGAGCCAGTTCGCCTGCACCGCGGCGCTTCCAAGAAGGAGGCGCTCGACCGCTCGCTCGAGGTGCTCGAGCTGGTCGGGCTGCCGCATCCCCGCGAACGGCTCGGCTACTACCCGCATCAGCTGTCGGGCGGGCTTCGGCAGCGAGTGATGATCGCGATCGCGCTGGCCTGCGAGCCGAAGGTCCTGCTCGCCGACGAGCCGACGACGGCGCTCGACGTCACGATCCAGGCGCAGATCCTGCGCGTCCTCGACGACCTCCGCGACCGGCTCGGGATGGCAACGCTGCTCGTCACGCACGACATGGGGGTCGTCGCCGGGCGCACCTCGAGGATCAACGTCATGTACGCCGGGCGGATCGTCGAGTCGGCCGAGACCCATCGCCTCTTCACGGGCATGCGCCACCCCTACACGCAGGCGCTGCTCGGCTCGATCCCGCGGCTCGAGCAGGACGCGACCAAGCCGCTCGTCTCGATCCCCGGACTCCCGCCCGACCTCACGAGCCCGCCGCCGGGGTGCCGGTTTGCACCGCGCTGCTCGCGCGCGACCGACCAGTGCCGGACCGACGAACCGCCGCTGACGGGCGAGGACCCAAGCCACGTGTTCGCCTGCTGGCACCCCGTCGACGGTCCGGTCGCCCTCACCTCGCAGATAAGCGTCGTTGCCGAACGCGCCGCCCACCTCGACGTCAAGGCGCTCAAGCCGCTGCTGCAAATCGAGAACGCCGTCCGCGAGTACCCGGTCACCGCCGGCTTGCTGAAGCGCCAGGTCGCCTCCGTCAAGGCGGTTTCCGACGTGTCCCTGACAGTCGGGGAGGGCGAGGCGCTCGGCCTGGTCGGCGAGTCGGGATGCGGCAAGACGACGCTCGGCAAGCTCGCCGTCGGGATCGAGAAGCCCGACAGCGGCCGGATCACGCTCGACGGCGACGAGGTGTTTCGCAACCGCGGGCGGGCGCTACGTCTCGCGCGCCGCGACCTGCAGATGATGTTCCAGGACCCTTACGCCTCACTCGATCCGCGGATGCGCGTTCAAGCCAGCCTGCGTGAGCCCCTCGTCATCCAGAAGCTCGGCTCCGCGCGGGAGCAGGACGCAAAGATCAGGACGATGCTCGACGAGGTCGGGCTGCCGCACAACGCGCTCGAGCGCTATCCGCACGAGTTCTCAGGCGGCCAGCGGCAGCGCATCGCGCTCGCGAGAGCGCTGATGCTCGAGCCGAAGGTCGTCGTCGCCGACGAGCCCGTCTCAGCGCTCGATGTCTCGATTCGCTCGCAGGTCCTCAACCTGATGAAGCGACTGCAGGCTGAGCACAACATGGCCTCGATCGTGATCTCCCACGACCTCGCCGTCGTCAAGTACCTGTCTGACCGGATCGGCGTTATGTACCTCGGCAAGCTCGTCGAGCTCGGGACCGGCGACGACATCTACCACCGTCCCGCGCATCCCTACACCGACGCGCTGATCAAGACGATCCCGCTGCCCGACCCCGATGCCGAGCAGCACAAGGAGGACGTCGCGATCCGTGGCGAGCTGCCGAGCGCGCTCGCCCCTCCCACCGGCTGCCGCTTCCACACTCGCTGCCCGCGCGCGCAGGCGATGTGCACAGAGGTCGAGCCGGAGCTGCGCAGCTTCGGCCCGGGCCACGAGGCGGCCTGCCACTACCCGCTGGAGCCGCCGGCGAGTGAGAATGGGGCGACCGTGACCGCAAACGGCTACAGCGCAGCAGATCCAAGCAGCTCCGCCCTCCCGCAGGGCTAGGAGCGGACGGCCCCGCCGGGCCGGCGGAGAGGGGTCGCTATCGTGCAACGAGCCCGCGCCGGCGCGGCTCTAGCTCGATGCGACTCGAGGGAATCAACCACATCACGGCGATCACCGGCGATGCCCCGCGCAACGTCGACTTCTACACCGGCGTGCTTGGTCTGCGGCTGGTAGCCAAGACCGTCAACCAGGACGACCCGACCGTGTACCACCTCTTCTACGCCGACGAGGATGGCGACGCCGGCTCGGACATCACCTTCTTCGAGTACCCGGGCGCGGCGCGCGGCCGCGTCGGGCCGGGCTGCGCGTATCGCGTGCTGTGGCGTGTACCGTCGGCCGACAGCCTCGCCTTCTGGGCGGAGCGGCTCGCCGAGCTCGAGGTCGAGCGGACCGTCGAACCCGACGGCGGCGTGCTGTTCGCCGACCCGGAGGGACTCGAGCACGAGCTTCTCGTCGATGACGCGCCCGACGCACCCCTGCGCGCCCACCATCCCGACATTCCCGCCGAGCATGCCCTGGTCGGCTTCTCGGGCGTGCGCGCGCACAGCCTGCGCGAGGCGATGAGCCGCCGGCTCCTCGAGGAAGTCCTTGGCGCCACGCCGCGCGACGATTCCACGCTCGAGCTGCGCGGCGAACGACGGGGTGGGGTCATCGGCTTCGACGAAGCTCCCGCGGGCACCCGCCACGTCCAGGGCGCGGGCTCGATCCACCACGTCGCGTGGGGAACGACCGTCGCCGAGCACCCCCGCTGGCACGAACACCTCGCGGCAGCCGGCGTGCCGACGACGCCGATCATCGACCGCCACTTCTTCCATTCGATCTACTTCCGCGAGCCCGGCGGGATCCTCTACGAGATCGCCGACGACGCTCCCGGTTTCGCGATGGGCGGCCCACTCAGCGAGATGGGCAAGACCGTCATCCTCCCGCCCTGGCTCGAGGAGCATCGCGCCGCGATCGAGGCTCGCCTGACGCCGCTACCCGACCCGCGCGCCGGCTGGCTGGCGCGCGATCAGCAGCGTTAGCGCGGGCCGCGAGCCCCGCGCGAGCCGGTAGCATCGGGCGCTGTCCGGCGAGATAGCTCAGTTGGTAGAGCACACGACTGAAAATCGTGGTGTCCCCAGTTCGAGTCTGGGTCTCGCCATTTTTCTAAAGGAGCCTGCGTATGGACAGGCCGGCTCAGCTGCCGTTGCTTGTCCTAGTTGCCGCCCGCGCGTGCCATCGGCTTGATGTATGTAGCCGGGTCGGCGAGCTCTTTGGCGATGGTCGCCTTGTAGTAGGCGAAACGCGTTGCGTTTGACTGCTCGCGGTCGATGATCTGTTTGACGTTGCTCTGAGTGATCACGCCTTGACCGGGGTCCCACCAGCCGGTGATCAGCTTGTGCCCGCGGGCGTGTTGATCGAGGATCCAGATCGCGATGTAGCCCTTGAGGTAATTCTCGGGATCGCCGAGCACGTCGACGTATCCCTCGAGCACGGCCTTGAGCGCCTGCGGGTCGACGTCGGTCGCCCCTACGAGGTAATGCCTGTGATTCTCTCGCGAGATCGTGAACATTGACACGGCGTCCTGGTCCCCCGGTCCGATGTAGGCGACCGCGTGCGGATACTTGTTGACGAGGCTCTGCCAGCTGGCGAGATTGGTAGTCGGGTCCGAGGTGACGTAGATGCTCGGGGTCTCCGCCAAGCGCGGGCGCTCCCTGTGCAGCACATCCAGCATGCCCTGGATGCGCAGTCCGAGCAGGGCCAACTGGGGCACGTCGTCGCCGACCACGACGGTGCCCTTCTCGGTTGCCGGGATCTTCTTGATCAACTGCTCGGCCATCATCTCGCCGAGCGCGACGTTGTCGTTGGCGACGAGCGTTGGCACGTCGCTTCCGGCCGATGCCGCCGAGCTCACGGCGACGACCGGAACACCCGCCCTCTCCGCGGCGGCAAACGGCACCTTGAAGACGGGCGGCTCCGCGGTCATCGCGGCGATGCCGTTCCGCGCCAGCGGCTCGGCCGCCTCGAACTCGGCGACCTCCAGCGGGGCGTCGACCTGCGGCGGCGCTGAGCTGAGGAGGTGGTCGCGAAACTGCGCGGCGGCCGCCGCCGCGCCTTCAGCCATCTCCTGAAACGCGTTCTGGTTGGAGGCTGCCGTGATGATCGCCAGCTGCGGCGTCACGCCGGCCGCGGCACCGGAGCCGACGGCGAACACGGCGATCGCGATCGCGCCCGCTGCTTCCAGTGCCGCCGCGGAGCTGCGCGCCGACCATCGCTTCTCAGCCACATGCCCCTCCTTTCGCGGTTCTCTTCAAGCCGGTGCTCTGTTAGCGCCGGATGGCTAGTGAAACCGGATCGGCGAGCCCTGTGTTCGGGCCGACGATGCTGCGGATCGCTTTCGGCGAGCCTGACTTGGCGAGCTGGCTCGGGCTGAATTCCAGGACCCCGTTCGCGTCCTGTGCGGTCACCCAGAGGTCCCCGGAGGCGTCGAACAGGAGGCCGACCGGGCCGCTGAGGGTGTTGCTCGCGGGACTGGCGGAGATGGTCACCGTCGGGGCTGGCTTGCCGGACGTAGCGAGCTTGTTCTTCGCGTACTCGACGACCGCAAAACCCCCGCTATTGGCAACCCACAGGTCGCCCTCTGCATCAAACGCGACGCCGGCCGCGTTGATATGGGGCGTTGAAATCGTGACCGCTGGAGTCTCAGGGCCGCTCCGTGCGAGCTGTGTCGGCGTGTATTCGACGACCGCCTCGCCGGCGTTCTGGGCCACCCACAGATCGCCAGATGCGTCGAAGGTGTCACCGGCAGGCGCGTTGAGACTGCCCTTCGCGTCCGCGGTAATCGTGACATGCGGAGTGGGCGAGCCTGAGTGCGCGAGTTGGGCCTTGGTGTACTCGACCACGGTGCTGCTGCCCATGTTGTCCGCCCACAGATCGCCCGCACGGTCGATTGCGAGATGGGTCACGTCGTTGAAGCTGTTCGCGCGATCGCTTGAGATCGTGACGCTGGGCTTCGGGGACGCCTTGGCAAGCTCGGCCGGGGTGTAGTCGAACACCGCGTTGCTGTTGCCATTGGCGACCCACAGGTCGCCCGATGAGTCGAAAATGTCGCCGTTGGCTCCGGCGATGCCCTTCGAGATCGTAATGGCGGGCTTAACATTGCCGCTGGCCGTGAGCGGATACGCCGTAATGGTGCTGCCGCCGTTGTTGGAGACGAAGATCGTCCCTGCCGCGGTTGCGCCGCGAGCGAGCGTGCCACGCACGGTCGCGGATGCATCACCGAACGCCGTGAGTCCGACCGCCAGCAGCGCGATCGTGGCAGCGCCAACAATCACCGTTCGTGGTGCCAAGCGGGTCATCAAAGCCTTCCCCCTTTGAAGTGGGTTGACGGGTCGGAGTCGGAGGGCAGTGTGCACGGTCCGCAGGTCCGGCGCATCAGGGAAACCCCCAGGCCTGCTGCTCACCGGGCATGCCCGGCGTCGGCGATCGATTGCGGCGCTTCCTTGATACACCAAACTGTGTCAGTTCGTCGTCATCCGTTCAGGTTGGCGGGACCACCCTTGTGACAACGAGGACGCGGTCGTAGTCGATGCGCGCGCGGCGGTTGACGTCGTTGACCTCCGCGGTGGCGCTCGCCGCGAACAACGACAGGCAAACCTCGTCGTCGAGTAGAGCCAGAGTCTCCAGCCAGCGGATTTGCCGTCCCACTCGGCGCAGCTTCGCGGCGGCGCCGTCGAGACCGCGGCTGAGTGCCAGCGCGCGCTGTTCGTCGAGGAGCGGCACATAGTGCTCGACGAGAAAGAGGCGCTGGCGCCCCGGCACTTCTGGATGGCACGGCTGGCCCTCGCCCACTTTCATCATGGAAAGCTCCAATCGTCGTGCCGCCCAGCTGCGCCATCTCCTTGAGATGGCGCAGCTGCTGGCAAGAGGCCTCAGCAGGGGACCCTGTGGGTCTAGTGCCGGATAGCGAGCGATATCGGCGTGTTCAGCCCGGTCATCGGTCCGATGATCGTGTCAATCGGCTTCGGCGTTCCCGACCGCGCAAGCTCGCTCGGGCCGAATTCTGTGACCGCATTCCCGTCGCGACCCGTCACCCACAGATCGCCTGCGCCGTCGAACGCGATTCCCGTCGGGCCGCTGAGGGCAAAGCTCGCCGGACTTGCGGAGATCGTGATGCTTGGACGCGGCGATCCCGACGTCACGAGTTGGGTCCTCGCGTAGTGGACCACCGAAAAGCCCGCGGCGTTGGCGACCCACAGCCCGCCGGCGGCGTCGAACGCAAGCCCGCCGGGCGTGACCTTGCCGGTCGAGATCGTCACCGCCGGAGTTGTGGGGCCGCTCTTGGTGAGCTGTGCCGGGGTGTATTCCACGACGCTCTGCGCTGTGAGGTTCGACACCCACAGGTCGCCGGAGGAGTCAAACGTTTCGCCAGACGGCGAGCCGAGGCTGTTCTTGCTGTCGGAGGAGATCGTGACCTTGGGCGTCGGTGCACCTGTGTGTAGCAGCTCACCCTTGCTGTATTCGACGAGCGTGCTGCTGCTCATGTTGTCGGCCCACAGGTCGCCCGCGGCGTCAAACGCAATCCGGTCCACGCTGTTGAGGTTGTGCGCACGGCCGGCGGAGATGACGATCTTGGGCTTCGGAGACGCCGTGCTGAGCAAGCGCGCGGTGTATTCGGAGAGCTTGTTGGTGTTGGCGCTGGCGACCCAGAGGTCGCCCGCCGAGTCGAAGGCATCGCCGTTTGGGCCTTCGAGGCCCTTCGCGATCGACTTGGTCGGCTTTGCGTCGCCGCTCGCGCTGATGCCATAAACGGTGACGGTGTTGTCACCGCTGTTGGTGACGAACAGCGTACCGGCGGCGGCGGCCGTGGCGGCGGCGGGTCCGGATGCGGCGAATGCTCCATCCGCGACGCCGCCCGCCGTCAGCGTCGCTGCGAGGAGGGCGCCAGCGAGCAATGCACGTTTGATGAAGCAAGTCTTCATGACGGTCCTTTCTGTTGACACTGGTATGACGGTCGGCGACCAGTGTGCGGTTGGGACCGCTCGACGGCATCAGAGAAACCCCCAGAGGTTTCCATGAAAGTAACAAGCTAGGGTTGGGCGCCTGTGTTGCAAATCGTCACGCGAGCCTTGCCGGTGTGTGCGAACTCGGCCTGGATCGCCGCCGCGGGTCATCGCGCCGCGCGGCAGTCACCGCTTGATGGGGGAATTCCTAGAGGTTGCGGCTCTCGAGCGCACCGTCGGCGATGCGCCTTGTCAGCTCGCTGCGCGAGCGCACGCCGAGCTTGCGGTAGATCCGCGTCAGGTGCGCCTCGACCGTCGAAATTGCCATGAACAGCTGCGCCGCGACTTCCTTGTTCGTTCGTCCGGCCCCCACGAGCGACGCGACCTGCGCCTCGGCCGCCGTCAGGCCGTCGTCCCGCCGCGGGCGAGGCCGCGAGCGGCGCAGCTCGGCGTGGGCACGTTCGCGCCAGACCGGCGCACCCAGCTCGTCGAAGATCGCGGCCGCCGCCTCGATCCTGGCCGCGGCCGCAAGACGCTCGCCCGTTCGTCGCAGCGCTGCTCCGGCGCCGAGCAGCGAGCGGCCGGCGTCAAGCGGCTGGCCGATCGCGCGGAACGCCTCGCTTGCGGCGTCGAATTCGGAGAGCGCCGCTGGCAGCCGGTCCTCCGTGAGCGCCAGCAGACCTCTGCACCGCCGGATCGCCGGCTCCGCCCAGAGGTGTGAGAGTCCCGTCGCCTGCTCTTCGAATCTTCTCAGCAGGGCGCGCGCTTCGTCGGCGCGGTCGAGCTCGACAAGCGCTTCGATCGCCTCCGGCAGCGCTGGGCAGACGCTCGGCTCGCGAATCCCGAAGGTGTCGATTTGTTCCGGCAACTTTGCGAGCGCTGTCCAAGCGGCGGCCGGCTCGCCGGCGGATAGCTCGAGGAGCCCCAGCGCCCACAGGTTGCGAAGCGGCGCAAGGTGATCGTTCTGGCGTTCGGCATCTGCGAGCGCATCGGCGACCCGAGCCCGCGCCTCGTCCAGGTGCCCTCGCGAGCCTGCCAGCAACACGCGCGTGTAGGCAAGTACGAGGATGTCCCCGAGGATCGATTCGGCCTCAGTGTGGTACGTCTCGGCGAGGTCCCAGTTGCCCGCCCGCCATTCGAGCTCGATCAGCGGGATTAGGGTGAACGGGAGCTTCAGCGTGCTCCCCTGATGAGACAGGCGGTCGTAGCGAGCGCGCAGAACGTCGCGCGCGCGAGGCAGGTCTGCGGCCCACAACGCCCGCCAGCCTGCGGCAAGCTCGGGTCCATTGAACCACGGGGGCAGCCGCGGATCGGTTCGTGCCGACGCCCCCGCCACGGGCGGCACCGTCGGCTCCGGCTGGCCGCGGACCGCGTAGTGAAAGGAGACCAGGCCGGCGGATTCCTCGACCAGGCCGGCGTCCTCCAGCTCGAGGGCCAGCTCGAGCGCCGCTGTCGCCGTCTCCGACGCGAGGACAGCGTCTCCAGAGACGAACGCGCCGTGGTGCGCAAGGCGGATCAGCGCGTGCCAGCGAGCACGCGACTCATCCCGCGCGGCTTCGAGCGCGTCCTGTAGAAAGCGCACGAGCTGACGCCGATCGCGGAACTCCGACTCCGCGCGGCACAGCAGCGCCTGCGCCCTCATGTCCGCGGGAATCGCCGGTGCCAGCAACACCGCGATCCGCTCCTGAGCCTGGCGCGTATCGCCCGCTTCCACCAGATGGAGTGCGCCCGCGAGCAGACGCCGATGGCGGGACTCCTCGTCGCTCTCCAGAGTGAGCCGAAGAGCGTGGCGCTCAAGCTCGGCGGCTGCCTCGGGCGCCCCGCGTGCGGCGGCCCGCGCGGCGGCCGCATCGAGCATCTGCGCGATCTCTTCCGAGGGCTCGAAAGTGGCGAGTGCGATGTGCCTGGCCCGCTCTTCCTCGTCGCTGACCAGTTCCGCCGCTCGCAGGTGCAGCATCCTTCGCCGGGCCGGTGCGATCTTCTCGTACACGGCGGCAGCAAGCAGAGGGTGGGTGAGCCGCACGATCCCGTCCTCGCCGACCGCGATCGCGCCGGCGCCAGCGGCCTCGTCAAGGATCGCGGCGCAGTCTTCCTCGACGAAGGCGTGCTCGAGTTGAGGCACGGTCGGGCGCTCGAGCACGGCCACGAGCTCAAGCAGCGGCATCACCACCGCCGGCAGGTTCGCGACGCGATTGCGGACGAGGTCGCGCAGCGAGGCCGGCATCGACAGTCGGCCGCCGGTGGCGGGCTGCGCGTCGCCGACCGACGCCGCGTACTCGAGCGCGTACATCGGATTGCCGCCGGAGGCATCGTGGAGCCGCAGCAGCAGCGGGCGCGACAGCGACTGCGAGCCGCGCGAGCGCACAAGGTGGCCGATCGCGCCAACAGTCAGTGGGCCGAGCTCGACCTCGACGATCGGCGCGTCGGAGTATGCCGAGCGGATATTCAGCGGCTCCTCCATCGCGTTGGACGCGCGCTGCGTCGCCAGCACGCGCAACGAGGAGCCTGCGAGTCGGCGGAGCGCAAACGAGAGAATGCGCGCCGAGGCGGGATCGAGCCACTGAACATCGTCCACGGCGAGCAGGACCGGCCCGCGGTCGGCAACCAGTCGCAGCGCTGCGGCTGTGGCCCGCGCGAGTGCCAGGCGGTCCGGTCGCACGCCATCGTCGACTGCGCGTCCCAGTGCCACCGAGAGCTGGGCGCGCTGGGTTTCGGCCAAACGGTCCGACACCTCGTCGAGCACGGGATCGAGCGCGTCGCACAGGCCGGCGAGCGCCATCGGCAGCTCCGCCTCGGCGCACCTCACGGTGAGGACGCGCGTGCCCGCGACGCGGGCGGTCTCAACACCGGCACGCCAGAGAACCGTCTTGCCGATTCCGGCCTCCCCGCGGATCAGGCACCCGCCCCACTCGGACGCCTCCGGCGACGCAAACCGGCGCACAGCCGCGAGCTCCGAGTCGCGCCCAACGATCCCGGTTGCGGATGGCATTGAGGTGAGCATCATCCCGCAGCAGAGGTGGGTCCACAACATGGGCGGGTGGACACGTGACGGCAATAGCAGCGACCGTGCTGTTTAGACTCATTCCGAACCGGAGCGGAAGGAGAGGAGCCGAGCCGCATGGGGGTCGAGCCGCGGCCTGTCACCCCGCGTGAGGAGGAAGCGGAGGCCGCGCCTGGAGTGGAGGAGCTTCACCGAACGACGGCTGCCCAGTGGCTGAAGCAATCGCTGCGCCGCGATGGCGGGGTTCGCTGGATCGTGAACGTCGAATTCAACGGCGTCCTGATCTCACTCGTCGTACTGTGCGTCGCCTTCGGCATCAGCCACCCGGAGTTCTTCGCGTGGCAGCAAGTGCGCGACATGCTCCAGACCCTCGCGGTCCCCTATGGCCTGCTCGCGATGGGTGCGGCGTTCCTGATCACAATGCGGCAGCTCGACCTTTCCGTCGGCTCCAATGTCGCGCTGTCGATGGTGCTGATGGCGCTACTGATGAACGCCGGCGTCAATCCCTGGATCGCCGCGGCGATCGGGATCGGCGCCAGCGCCGCCATGGGGCTCGTCAATGTCCTTCTCATTCAGGTGATCGGCATACCGGCACTGCTGGCGACGCTGGCGATGTGGTACGGCTACGCCGGTCTCGCGAACGGTCTCGCGAACGGTGGCCAGATCGCGCTGAAAAGCACTCGGGGGACGTTCTTCGGAGGCGTCGGCGGCAGTCTCTTTGGCATGCCGGTCAGCGTCTGGGTCATGCTCGCGTTTGCGGCGATTCTGACGGCTGTGCTGCGCTTCACCCCCTTTGGCTATCGCGCGCGATCGATCGGCTCCAATCCGGAAGCCGCGCGATTCTCCGGCATCTCGATTGCGCGCGTGCAGGTGCAGGCATTCGTCCTGGCCGGCCTTCTTTCCGGTGTTACAGCGATCCTCTACCTGGCGTTCGACCAGGTGGGTGATCCGACGGTTGGCGGCGACTGGGCGCTGTTCGCGATCGCCGCTGCAGTCATCGGCGGCACGCCGCTGCGCGGTGGCTCGGGCACGATTTTCGGCGCCATGCTCGGGGCGATCCTGCTGTCCGCGGTGCAGTCCGGCTTGGTCTACTTCGACGTCCCCTCAGCGTGGACCGGCTTCGCGCTGGCGGTGATGATCGTCGCGGCGGTGACGATCGAGGCGGCCGTGCGACGGAGCACCCGCGGACGCGGCCGGCGGCTGTTGTAGTGGCTGCCGGCACCGGCCGTTTAGGACCTCGTTCGCCCGACGAGGTCCTAATCCCGCTCGGAACCGCCGCTATCCGCAGGGGTACGGCCCATGGCACGACCAGGCGACCCGCCAATTTGCCGGGACTTTCGACGCCGACGGCGCCCATCCGCAGTCGCTGAAAATCGTGGTGTCCCCAGTTCGAGTCTGGGTCTCGCCATCGGGGAGGATCCTGCGGATCTACATCGTGGCGCTGCTCGCGGCGCGCCATGCGCCGCGGTGAATTCGTTCGTCGACTGATGAACTGAGTCACACGACATAGGTCCCGCCGACCGAAATTCCAACGAGGAGAAGACGACTGATGGCCTCCACGACAACACGAAGCCACCTGCCGGCGCTCGAGGAGCCTGGAGCACGTGAACAGGTCGGGCTCGAGCTCGATGCGACGCTGCGCGAGCTGATCGCGCTGGCACTGATCGGCAAGCAGCTGCACTGGACGATCGTCGGGAAGTTGTTCCGGCCGCTGCACCTCTATCTCGACGAGCTGGTCGCCAGCTGGCATGAGCTCGCCGACGCGGTCGCCGAACGCGCGGTCGCGCTTGGCCACATGCCCGACGGGCAGGCAGCCGCCGTGGCCGCTGCGCAGCTCGCCCCAGTTGACGCGGCGGCGACTCGCGATCGCGACGTCGTCCGCGACCTCGCGCAGCGCGTCGCACAGGTGAGCGAGCAGACCCGAGCGCGGATGGAACGGCTTGGCGAGCTCGACGCGGTGTCGCAGGACGTCCTGATCGAGGTCCTACGCTCGCTCGAGGAGCAGCAGTGGATGCTCAGCGCCCAACTCGAGAAGGGTCCGGCCTGATCCGAGGCGAAGAGAGGCGGGCAGAAGGACCCGCAGCGAGAGCTTCCAACCACACGCGCGACCGTCGAGGAGTCACGCCGGCCGCAACACTTGATTCCCCCGGTCACACCCGTCGGGAGATGTGCGAGTAGTTGGTAGTGGATCGGGACCTTTCGGGCGCGCCGGATGTCGAGTTGCTGCGGTTGGCTGGGGAAAGCGACCTCGCGTTTGCCGTGTTCTATCGGCGCTATGAGCGGCTGGTCGTCGGCTGGCTGCTGCGTAGGACCGGGCGCCCGGATCTCGCAGCTGACCTGACGGCCGAGGTCTTCGCCGCCGCGTATCTGGGCTCTGCCGGATTCCGCGACGGACCTGAGCCCGCGGGAGCATGGTTGTTGGGAATCGCCCGGCACAAGCTGCTCGACAGTCTTCGACGGGAGCGGATCGACAGCTCGGCGCGACGTAGGCTCGGAATCGAGCGGATCGCGATCAGCGATGAGTCGCTCGCCCGCGTGGAGGAGCTCCGCGATCTCGGCGTCGCGGAGCTGCTGGAAGGACTTCCCGAGGATCAGCGCGAGGCCATCCAGGCCCGCGTGATCGAAGACGCAGATTACGCCGAGGTCGCGGCCCGGCTCGCGATTTCGCCTGTCGCAGCGCGACAGCGAGTCAGTCGTGGCCTGGCCTCGTTGCGTCGAGCCTTACAACGTCAAGGAGAAGACCGATGATGCTTTTGCCGGAGGTCGAACGAGCACTTGTGGAAGCGGTGCGACGCGACGTGGTTCGCGTTCGCAAACACCATCGGCGTCGGGGCCTGTGCGCCCGTGGTATCGAGTTCGGGCGTCGCGGCCGTCCGATGGCAGTCCTCGCGATGCTCCTTCTCGGGGGAGCCACGACCGGCGCCGTCGCCGCGGCGGGTCGTACGCGAGTCCCGGCCCCGGTGCCGGCGCACCCCGTGGCCGCGCGGCCGGTGCCCCGCGCCAGGCCGGCGCCGCCGGATCCGCGGCCGGCGCCTCTCGTCACGCCTGCCGCGCAGGAGCCCAGCGCGCGCCCGGCGCCGCGGGCGGCGCCCGGCATGAGCCCGGCCACTGCCGAGCCCAGCACCCGTCCGGCGCCGGGAATTAGCCCGGCCGCGACGGAGCCCCCCGCGCGGCCCGTGCCCCGGCCGGCGCCCGGCATGAGCCCGGCCGCGACGGAGCCCAGCGGCGCGCCGCACCCGGTGCCTCGCACCGCACCTGTCCCCGTTCCCGTGCCGGCGCCGAACACCGCCTGAGCGTCAGCCCAGTCGGCTCGGCTCCAACTTCAGGCACCAGAGCGCAGGTAGCCCTCTCCGCAGTCAATCCTGCGGACGAACGAGGCCGGACTCGTAAGCAGCGATGACGGCCTGCGCCCGGTCGCGGAGGTCGAGCTTTCGGAATATCCGGCCGACGTGGGTCTTGGTGGTCTGCGGTGCCACGACAAGCGCGTCGCTGATCTCGGCGTTAGATAGACCCTTTGCGATCAACGTGAGGACGTCGCGCTCGCGGGGCGTGAGCTCTTCGAGAGCGATCGGGTCGGGCCGCGGTTTGGGGTCCTGGCGCGTGAAGTCGGCGATCAGGCGTCGCAGTACGGATGGGGTGACAAGCGAATCGCCCTGTGCGGTGACCTGTACGGCATTGATCAGCTCGTGGGCGGGCGCGTCCTTGAGCAGAAAGCCGCTCGCCCCGGCGCGCAGCGCCTCGTAGACGTACTGGTCGAGATCGAATGTGGTCAGCATGAGCACCCGCGGTGCCTGGTCGGGCGCCGTCGCATCGACGATTGCGCGCGTTGCTTCGATTCCGTCCATGACCGGCATCCGGACATCCATGAGCACGACGTCTGGGGCGAGCTTCAACGTCTGCCGCACAGCTTCGGCGCCGTCTGCGGCCTGGCCGACGACGACCATGTCGCGCTGCGCTGCGAGCAGTGCGCCGAACCCCTCCCGAACCATCGCCTGGTCGTCGGCGATGAGGCACCGGATCATCGTCTGCGTTCCCCCGCTCACGGCCGCGCGAGCGGAATCGTGGCCACGACGGCGTAGCCGCCCTCTTGTGTGGGAACCGCCCAGAGAGACCCACCGAGCAGCGCGACGCGTTCGCGCATTCCGGCGATCCCGTGCCCCTTCCTGCGCTTGGACGCGTCGCCTACGACGGTCGCATCGCTGGAGGCGGGTGGGCCGTTGATGACGTCGAGTCGAATCCGCTGCTGGTCGCGGCCGATGTTGATGATCACGCTCGATCCGGGCGAATGGCGTCCGGCGTTCGACAGCGCCTCTTGGACGATGCGATAGGCGCAGAGGCCCACGGCGGCGGGGACGCCGTCGTCCCCGGGTGGCATCGACAGATCGACTGGAACGCCTGCCCGGCGGATCGTCTCAACGAGTTTGGGGACATCTTTGAGCTGCGGTTGTGGCGTTCGCTCCGGCGTCTCGTCGCTACGCAGAACACCGAGCACCGTGCGCAGGTCGGTGAGCGCCGCGCGAGCGGCGCCGCTGAGGGAGGCGAACTCGGCAACGGTGCGCTCGCTGAGCTCGGACGATACGCCGTCGGCGAGTTCGCCAAGGCGGTACGGAGCCGTCTCGGCCTGCACGGCGATCATCGACATGTGGTGCGCGACGACGTCATGCATTTCTCGCGCTATTCGTGCTCGCTCCTCGAGCACGGCTCGGCGAGCCTCCTCATCCTCCGTCTGTGCGACCTGGTGCGCGAGCGCGCGGCCTGCTTGAGTCGTCGCAGCGCGCGCGTCCACCGCGCCGGTGACGACGGTCACCACGGTCGTCGCTAGCAGCGCATCGAGGGGGTGTGATCCAAGCCATACCCAGATTGGGAGGAGCATCAATGTCCACATCGACCAGAGCACCAGACGCGTGTGCCGCAGACCGGCGGCGACAAACACAGCGACGACCGCCAGCGCAACGAGGAGGCTGAGCCGCGGCTCGTCGGAGATCCCCGGGACGAGCAGCACCATGAGGTAGCCGACGCGCCACGAAACCAGGGGGTAGCGCACAGCCAGGAACAGAAGCGAGAGGGTCGCCGAGATCTCCAATGCCTTTGGGCGCCACACGCCCGAATAGATCGCGGCCTGCGGGGGGTGATCGTGCGCCAGGGCAATCAGGGCGACGAGAACCAGGCCCGCGCCGAGAGCCGTGCATACCTTTACGCCCCAGCGTTCGGCGCGAGTGCGGACGTACGGCGCGCTGTCGGGGCTGGTCAGTACCTCCACAAGCCCGCGCATGGCGAGCCGATAGAGCCTCGCGACGTCTGCCCACGTCGGCCTGCGAACCGGCTCGTTCATGTTTGCACGGTACCCCAGCGTGAACGCCGTGTCGTCGGCCTGGAGAGTGTCAAACCAGAGGGCTACGCCGGCGCCAACGAGCGTGTGGCGTCCCACCGCTGGGGGATGCCCGATTTGGCTCTGCGCGGTGACGACAGCGCAGTGGCTGATTTGTAGCTTGGGTCGCGTACTCGGTTCGCCCTCTGCAAGCAGGTTCGAGGAGGTTCGATGGACACTCTCATTCGTCTCAACGCTGTGACAAAGCTGTACGACGGCGACAGCCGGCCGGCTGTCGATGGGGTCAGCTTGGAGATCGCGGCCGGTGAGGCCGTGGCGATCATGGGCCCGTCGGGCTGTGGCAAGTCCACGCTCCTAAACGTGATCGCGGGACTCGATCGGCCGACGAGCGGCACCGTCACGGTGGCCGGCGAGCGGATCGACGGTCTCAGCGAGACCGGCGCGGCCCGCTTCCGGCGTCAAACGATCGGAATGATCTTCCAGTTCTTCAACCTGCTCGATGACATGACGGTCATCGACAACGTGCTCCTGCCGGCCCAGCTCGGCGGGGTGCGGGCGGCGAGCGCCAGAGCGAGGGCCGATGAGCTCCTCGCAACGTTGCACATCGAACGCCGCCGTGACTCCTTCCCTGGGCGGTTGTCGGGAGGCGAGCGCCAGCGTGTTGCGATCGCTCGAGCACTCATCAATGACCCGACTGTGCTGCTTGCCGACGAGCCGACCGGGGCGCTCGACAGCGCCACCGGGGAGGAGATCGGCGAATTGCTCCTTGATCTGCACCGCCTGGGTCTGACTATGGTGCTCGTAACCCACAACCCGGGCCTCGCCAGGCGCTATGCCAGTCGCACGCTCACGATGGCGGATGGACGCATCGACAGCAGCGTGCCCGCGATTGGAAACGCCGGAGCGGCCCTGGCGGTGACACGATGATCGCGTCACCTGTTGCCCGAGCCGTTCGGTGTGGTGTGAGCCATCGGCGGCTGCAGACGATTGTGATCGGCGTCGTGGTGCTCGTTTCGACCGCCGCGACCGTCGTCGCGCTAGCGCTCGTCGCCGTTTCCAACGCTCCGTTCGATCACGCGTTTGCCGTGCAGCGCGGGGCCGAAGTGTCCGCGACCGTCGATGCAACAAAAGCCACGGCTGCCCAACTCGACGCCACAGCGCGCCTGAGCGGTGTGACAGCGACGGCCGGGCCGTTCCCCGAGGTCACAGTTACACCTAAGACGGGAGCTGGCCCGTTGCAGCAGATCACCCTCTCCGGTCGCGCGAATCCGGGTGGGCCGGTCGACGACGTCACGCTGGTCTCGGGTCGTTGGGCGACGCGCGCCGGCGAGGTCGTTCTCGATGACGGCCCGAACGAGCCCGACCTGCCGCTTGGGGGGCAGATGGCGTTCGCGGGGCTGCCAGGTAAGCCGGGGCTCACCGTCGTCGGCATCGCGAGTTCCGTGACAAACACGGCTGACGGCTGGGTCAGCGCTGCGGAGGTCGCGGCGTTGCGGGCAGCGAGCCTTGGTTCCTCGAGCCAGATGCTCTACCGGTTCCGAAGCGCCGGTAGCGCTTCCGCGGTTCGCGCCGACGTCGCGGCGCTTGCGCGAGCGCTTCCTTCGGGCGCGATTGTCGGGACGGAGTCCTACCTGGCCGTCAAGACGCAGGAAACGGATCACATCGCCCCGTTCGTGCCGTTCCTGATCGCGTTTGGCTTGATGGGCATCCTCATGGCGGTGCTGATCGTCGCCAACGTCGTCAGCGGCGCCGTCGTATCCGGATATCGCCGGATCGGAATCCTCAAGAGCATCGGCTTCACGCCGGGTCAGGTCGCGGGTGCGTACGCCGGCCAGGTGATGGTTCCGACAGTTGCCGGATGCGCTGTCGGGGTCGTATTGGGCAACCTGGTCGCCGCGCCGCTGCTCGCGAACACGGCGACCGTGTACGGCGTCGGCGCGCTTGCGGTGCCGACCTGGGTCAACGCGGCCGTGCCCGGATCGATTTGCGTCCTCGCCGGAATCACAGCGCTTGCTCCCGCACTTCGTGCCGGCCGCCTCAGCGCCGTTCAGGCGATCGCCAACGGCCGCGCGCCACGCACGGGGCGCGGTTTTCGCGCACTGCGGCTGCTCGGCCGGCTCCCGCTTGCTCGTCCGGTTGCGATCGGCCTGGCGGCGCCATTCGCCCGGCCGGCCCGCACCGCGCTCACGCTCGCCGCGGTCGTACTTGGCGCCACCGCCGTTACTTTTGCGATCGGCCTGACCTCGTCGCTGACGATGGTCGTCAACGGGCTCTCTCGCGACGCGGCCCAGCCGGTGCACGTCGAGCTCCCCGGCGGTGGATTCAGCCCACCGCTCACATCCGGTACAGGCAGCCAATCGCAGCCGTCGTCTCGTGCCGTGCAACGCACCGTCGAGACAGCACTTCACGGGCAACCGGGAACGCTGCGCTTCGTGGCTGAAGCCGATGACGTCGTGCGCGTGTCAGGGCTGGCCGAACAGGTTCCCGTGACCGTCTTCCGCGGCAACTCGGCGTGGACCGGCTACGACCTCCTCAGCGGGCGCTGGCTCAGCGGCACCGGTCAGGTGGAGGCGCCGACGGGCTTCCTCAACGCGACCGGCAAGTCTGTCGGCGACACGGTCACTTTCTTCCTCGGCGCCCACCAGATTCGGGCCCGAATCGTCGGCGAGATCTTCGACAATTCGAACCGAGGAATCAGCATCGTCACCAACTGGCGGACTGTCGCCACGGCCGATTCTGGCCTCTCGCCCGATCAGTACGACGTCGGACTGCGGGCCGGCACCAACGACGACTCTTACACACACGCGCTGGCCCAAGCACTCGGCCCGAACTACAACGTCAACCTCAACCAGCGAGGTTCCGGCGAGGTCGATGCGATGATCGCCCTGATCTCCACGCTGACGGTTCTACTCGCGCTCGTTGCTGGCCTCGGTGTTCTCAACACCGTCGTTCTCTACACAAGGGACCGCGTCCATGACCTAGGCGTGTTCAAGGCGGTTGGCATGGCACCCCGCCAGGTCGTCGCGATGGTCCTCTGCTCAGTTGCCGGAATCGGCCTCGTCGGCGGGCTGCTCGCCGTGCCGGTCGGTGTCGGCCTCCACCACTACATCCTTCCCGCCATGGCCTCCACCGTGGGCCTCGTGCTGCCGTCGAGCTTCATCGACGTCTACCACGCCCCGGCCCTGATCGCGCTTGCCACGGCCGGAATGTTCATCGCCATGGCAGGTGCCCTGCTTCCGGCGACCTGGGCGGCCCAGACCAAGACGGCATCCGCGCTGCGTACGGAGTAAGTCGCGGCGCGAAAAACTCTCGCAAATTCCGCGTAATTGGCGTGCGCCGTGGCGAAGCTGGTCACGGCGCGCGTCGCTCGCTCCACGAGTGATTGCAAGCAGTAGGCGGTCTATCGAGGGCGAGGGGTGGGGTTTGCAGGACAAGGTGGCCTACAGGATCGCGGTAGCGGGGGTCGCCGCCGCGTTGGGCGTGTTTCTAGTGATGGCTGCGGTAATCGTGGTCACACACCGCACCGTCCCGAGCGAGTATTGGACCACTGGAAGTGCCGTGGGCGGAGCGCTCCTGGGCATTCTTGCTCCGACACCCTCGCGCAACGCGCTCTCGAGGACTCAGAAGAGTGCGTCAGCTGCTCACCTCGCGGCCGCTGAGGCCTACCGGAAACTGGCCGCGCAGGAGTCCAAAGCGACTGGCGCAAGGCTGGCGGACGCGGCGGCCACTTCGAGCGAGGCAGCCCAGGCAGCGGACTCGCATGCTGCGGCTGCGACGAGCCTTACGTCCTACATTCCGGCGCTCGCGCTGTTCTTCCTGTTCGTCGGCACGACGCTCGCCTGGCTAGTGGGCCATGTGCCGGAGCTGCAGGCGTTTGCCGCGGCGAGCGGTGCCGCGCTCCTCGGCTTGCTCGCACCGTCGCCGGCGACGTGACCCGGGAGGCGCCCAAAGTGAACCGAGGGCCCGCGTTGGTCGAGGCGCGATGACCGACGACGCCGCACTTTCCAACCTCTCCCAGGTACAGCACATCGTCGTGCTGATGATGGAAAACCGCTCCTTCGATCAGATGCTCGGCTACCTAAAGCGCGCGGGGCTGCCGGATGTCGACGGTCTCACCGGCAGCGAGTCGAATCCCGATGCGCAAAGCGTCGAGCACTTCTCTTTCGAATGGGGGCCGGGCAAGACGGTCTTTCACCCGCCGCAGGACCTGACCGGCAAGATTCTTGACCCGTGCCATTCGGAGGAATGCGTGCGCGAGCAGCTCGCCGACGGCAACCGGGGCTTCGTGCGCAACTTTCTCGCCACGCGCGAGCTCAGCGGGCGCCACGTCGAGATTCCGTCCGAATATCGGGCGCTGCCGATGGGCTACTACGCGGCAGCGCATCTGCCGGCCTACGACTACCTGGCGCGCAACTATTGCGTCTGCGACGCCTGGCACAGCTCGGTTCCCGGCGACACGTGGCCGAACCGGCTGTTTGCGGTCGCCGGGCGCAAGGGACCGCGAGTGAGCATGCCGTTGCTCAAGCGACTGAGCGCCAAGCTGAAGCAACTCACCCAACTGACGAACGCGCCGCTCTACGACGTGAGGGCGTTTACGCGCGAGCTCTCCGATCGTCAGTGGCGGTGGTACTCCCACGACCCGGCGACGCTCCGCTGTGCGGATCGAAGCTACCGAAGGTTCAAGAATCTGGAACGAGACCGCGACAATTTCGCGTTCTTCGATCGCCAGAAGGTGAGCTCGCTCACTCGCGCGCTCGAGTCGCCCGCCGTCACGCCTGACAGCTTCATCGACGACGCGGCGAGCGGGCGGCTGCGCCAGGTGTCATGGATCGATCCCAACTTCGTCGACCTGTCGGTCTTTGACCCCAATTCGAACGACGACCATCCGCCGTCTGACATCGAGGCCGGCCAGGCTCTCGTCATGGAGACCTACCAAGCGCTGCGCAGCAGCCCCAACTGGGATGACACGCTCCTGGTCATCCTCTACGACGAGCACGGCGGCTTCTACGACCACGTGCGGCCGCCGCCGCTGGGCTTCGACGATGGTTCGGGGTATCAGACCTACGGTGTGCGCGTCCCGGCGCTGATCGTCGGCCCGCGCGTCCGCCCGCATGTGTGCCACGAGCTCTTCGACCACACGAGCCTGATCAAGACCATCCTCACGCGATTCGCGGCCGACCCTGCGGGCGCGATCGCACGAATGGGACCACGCGTCCAGCACGCGGCGCACCTCGGGGCGGCGCTGGCCGAAGCGCCTCGGGCCTCGCGCCCGGATCCCACGGACGTTTTGGGGCGTGTCGACGCGTGGCGCGTGCAGGCGCGAGCTGACCGTCGAGCACGCCGCGGCGCCGTGTCTGTTGCCCCCGACGGCGCGGGACGGCCATTCGCGCTGCATGAATTCCAGGAGGAGTTCGTGCGGTTCGCGTTCGCAATGCAGCACCTCGGGCTGCATCACGGAGAGCCGTAGACGC